>NZ_JACSJL010000011.1:0-53555 GCF_018617075.1 Exiguobacterium sp. s123
CGCCAGCGTTCGTCCTGAGCCAGGATCAAACTCTCCAAAGAATTTGATATAGCTCTTAAATTGACGAAGCTTGCGCTTCATTCAAAAATTGTAAAACTTATTTTTGCCTCATCGTTCAGTTTTCAAAGACCAATCGTTGTCGTGTTAGCGACTTTTTAATAATAGCGATTTGACTTATTAAAGTCAACCACTTTTTATTATTTTTTTCGCTTCCTGAAGTTTGTTTCGTGAACAACATCAGCGACGTTTATTAATATATCAGCATCCTAAAAAATCGTCAACTGTTTTTCTAAAAAAACTTTATTTTTTCTTTTTACATGACTGAAAGAAAAAACGGTCGTGGATTAACCCCTGAGAAGGAGTAATCCACAACCGCTTGATCATTATGACGACTTAGAAGACATCTGTTTCTTTGTTTTCTTCTTCACTGTTTCTGATGAAGTCGACTCCACAACTTGTCCAGTCTGTTGGAAGCGATGAAGCATTAATACCTGATAGGCGTTCGCAAACACCAATGTGGCTAGTGCCGGCCAGAGCAATGGAATCTCGTCCGTTGTTTGCAAAGCTGGAATCCATTCAATTAACGTAATGACAGTCATTAAGAAAAGTGTCGGGATGAAAGCACTCTTATTTGTTTGTTTCGCCTTACTCGCAGCAACGACCCAAGCGACAATGAGTAACACAAGCATCTCACCGATGTAACGCCACATGTGATCATTTCCAAATGCGAGCATCCGTAAGTAGACGGCATCAAAAATCGCAAATGCGATTAATAACACTTGAACGCGATTCCATAGACGTGGTCCTCTAAACAAGTCGAGTCCGACCCGATGAATAATCAAATAGGCAAAGAAACCCATCATGCTGATTCCCGTCCATGTACTCGAGTAACTAAGCGCCGTGACAATTGCCTCCCAGGACTGACTGACCAAATAACCCGGGTTCGCCAATAAATTCATTAGGAACCCGAACAACGTCCCGAATACGAGCGTTGTCCAAAACAAACGTAAAAAACCTTGTACTTTCATCTCTCACCGATTCACCCTTCTATTTGTTTAATGACTGCTTGCGCCAACTCATCATACGTATGCTCGAACGGATGTCCATCCCGATAGACAGAAGGTGCAAAGTCCTCTTCATTGTCGTACGGTTGGCCGAGCGGGATTTGAGCAAGTAGCTTACTCTTCAATGCTTCTGAAAGCTTTTCTCCACCGCCGTAACCGAATACGTATTCTTTTTCACCAGTTAGCTTACTTTCGAAATAAGCCATGTTTTCAATGATACCTAATAGTTTGTGGTTCGTTTTGATTGCCATCGCTCCGGCACGAGCCGCAACGAATGCTGCTGTCGCATGAGGTGTCGTGACAATCAATTCCTGACATGATGGGAGCATCGAATGGATATCGAGCGCGACATCTCCTGTTCCTGGCGGTAAATCGAGCAACAGATAGTCAAGATCGCCCCACTCGACGTCATTGAAGAAGTTATTTAACATCTTCCCGAGCATCGGTCCACGCCAGATGACCGGCGCATTGTCTTCCACGAAGAATCCCATCGAGATGACTTTCACGCCAAACCGCTCCACTGGAATGATCTTCTCGCCGCGAACAACCGGTCGTTCCTCGATGCCGAGCATATCTGGAACACTGAAGCCGTAAATATCCGCATCAATCAACCCGACCTTTTTACCCGCTCGCGCAAGCGCGACAGCCAAGTTGACGGATACTGTCGATTTTCCTACGCCACCCTTACCAGAAGCGATGGCGATAAAGGTCGTCCCTGAGTTTTCACGGAGGATTGCCGGTTTCGTCGCCTCTTTCAAACTTTCATCATTCAATGCCTCAAAGCGAAGCCCGACCGTCTTAAAGCCTTTCCCCTTGAGCAACGTGACGATTTCTTGTTGTAACTGAAGCTGTTCCCCGCTCCCAGTTTGACCGAGTGCCACTTTTACACTGACATAGTCTTCTTTGATTCGAATGTCTTTTACTCCTGCTGTATCTCCAAGCGTTCGGTTGATCGTCGGATCAACAAGCCCCGCCAATTCCTCGCGTACTTGCTCTACTGTAAGCATATTGCTTCCCCCTTCTAACTGTTTCGATATCAGTATATCAAAAAAAGCGTTTTCTTGACGGATTCGGAATCGACTATTTCAAACAAAAAACTCTCCACCCGAAAGGATGGAGAGTTCGAACCACATCACGAAGATTAACGCTTCGAGAATTGTGGTGCGCGACGTGCTGCTTTAAGACCGTATTTTTTACGTTCTTTCATACGAGCGTCACGAGTTAAGAAGCCTTTTTCTTTGAGGCTTGGACGGAATTCTGGGTCCGCTTGAAGAAGCGCACGTGATACGCCGTGGCGAATTGCTCCAGCTTGTCCAGTATATCCACCACCGTTAACGTTAACGATTACATCGTATTTACCTTCTGTTTCAGTCAATACGAGTGGTGATTTAGCCATCATGATCAAAGTCTCATGACCGAAGTATTCTGAGATATCGCGGCCATTTACAACAACTTTACCGTCACCTGCAACGAGGTGAACGCGAGCCACCGAGTGTTTGCGGCGGCCTGTTCCGTAGTAACGTACATCTGCCATCGTTTAGTTCCTCCCTGTGTCTCGATTAACCGCGAAGTTCGTAAACTTCTGGTTTTTGTGCTTCGTGCTTGTGTTCAGCTCCAGCGTAAACGTGGAGTTTGTTGAATTGTTGACGACCGAGTGATCCTTTTGGAAGCATCCCTTTGATCGCGAGTTCAAGCATACGCTCTGGACGTTTTGCGAGAAGCTCTTTTGCAGTTTGTGATTTCAAACCGCCTGGATGACCTGAATGACGGTAGTAGATCTTGTCATTCAATTTGTTACCAGTCAATTTGATTTTCTCAGCGTTGATGATGATGACGTGGTCTCCGCAATCAACGTGTGGTGTGAAAGTCGGCTTGTGCTTACCGCGAAGAAGTGAAGCTACTTCACTAGTCAAACGACCAAGTGTTTTGCCTTCTGCGTCGATAAGGAGCCATTTGCGTTCTACTTCAGATGCTTTAGCCATGAATGTTGTGCGCATGTGGAATACCTCCTAGAAATGTCTGTTCACTTAATTTTTTGATGCTTTATCATAATCCTAGTTTACGGGGCTAAGATTGTGGTTCATCTCTAAATTTGAAAATGAAATGCCAATGAATATAATACGATTTTATAAGGGGAATGTCAATCTACTTTTTCATAATTCACATTCCACAAATACAAACCGTGTGGGGGGGCGGTAATCCCCGCTACACGGCGGTCCTTCGCCTCTAGCATTTGTATGATATCTGCGGGCTGATACTTCCCTCTCCCCACCTCGATGACCGTCCCTACCATGATGCGGACTTGGTTGTATAGAAAACCCGAGCCAACGAACCGGAATATGATCTCGTCCCCCATCTCGAGCACTTCTGCTTCGTAGATAGTGCGGACCCGATCTTCGACTTCTGCCTTTGTCACAGAGAACGACGTAAAGTCGTGGGTCCCAATCAACCGCTCCATCGCTTGACGCATCGCCTCGAGGCTCAGCTTATACGTCACGGTCGCAGCATAATGCCGACGAAACGGATCCTCAGTCTGACGGATATGGTAGCGATACTCTTTTCGCTTCGCACCGTAACGTGCGTGAAACGTATCATCCATTTCTTCCGCCTGTTTAACGAGGATATCGTCTGGTAGCATGGCGTTTAACGCTTTGACGAAACGCTCAGCCGGCATCTCTAACGACGTATCAAAGTGAATCACCTGCCCTAACGCATGGACGCGAGCGTCTGTACGACCTGAGGCGACGATTTTCACCGGATGACGATGCATACGTGCCAAGACAGATTCAATCTCCGCTTGAATGGTATTGCCATTCGGTTGTACCTGATATCCCGCATAATGTGTCCCGTCATAGGCGACAATTAGTTTAATTCGTCTCATCCAATCCCTCTCAATCCAAACAAAATGAGTGTCAACGCGACAAAAATGAGCAATACGGCTGTGTCTCGCGTTTGCCACTTCATCTCACGCAACCTCGTCCGCCCTTCTCCCCCACGGTAGCCGCGGGCCTCCATGGCCGTAGCGAGGTCCTCAGCACGTTTAAACGCGGAGATGAACAATGGAATCAAGAGTGGGATGACCCCTTTTAAGCGGGATTTCCAAGGTCCACTCATCAAATCGACCCCACGCGCCTGCTGAGCTTTCATAATCCGGTCCGTCTCATCCGCAAGCGTCGGTAGGAAACGGAGTGAAATGGAAAGCATCAACGCAATTTCGTGGGCCGGCACACGAATCCGTTCGAATGGCCGTAGCCCCGCTTCAATCGAATCGGTCAATTCCATCGGTGTCGTCGTTAACGTCACGAGTGTCGTCAACATGACGAGATAAAAGAAGCGAAGCGAGACAATCAGCCCCATTCGAATTCCTTCCGAATAAATCGCAATCGGTCCTAATTCGAATAGAAGTGTCCCGTCTCGATTGAATAACAGTTGTAAGATCAACGTGAAGACGATCAAAAATAAGATCATGCGAAGACCGTTCCATAAATAGCGCCACGATAACTGTGACAGTTTGACCGCAAACAACGTGAACGCGAGTAAAAATAAATTCGTCCATAAGTTGTCAGCTAAAAAAACAACTGGGATGAATCCTAAAATGAAGAGCGTCTTGGCACGCGCATCAAGGGAATGAAGCCACGAATGTCCGGGTATATATTGACCGATAATCATGTCGCTCCCCCTTTCAGCCGTTCCGCCACCCAATCCGCCAGCTCGCTCTCGGTTCGTACGAGCGGGATGGACGTTTCTCCAAGAACCGGTGCCATGTCACGAGCGAATCGTAAGACGTGCGGGATGTCGAGCTGGAGACGTCGCACCAGTACCTCGTCTTGGAACAATTCAAACGGGTCCCCATCAAACGCCACCTGACCACGCTCCATCACGATGACGCGCTCCGCATAGGCGAGTACATCATCCATGTCATGCGAGACAAGGATCAACGTAAGGTTCAACTCTTCTCGTAAACGTTTGAATAAGGCGAGCATGTCTCGTCTCCCAATTGGGTCGAGACCCGCTGTCGGTTCATCGACAATGAGCACATCAGGCCGGCTCGCTAAAACACCTGCAATCGCGACACGGCGCATCTGCCCTCCTGAAAGATCAAACGGCGAACGGTCCCATAACGTTTCATCCAAGCCGACGAGACGAAGGGCCTCGTGGGCTCGCTCTTTCGCTTCGGCATCTGTCGCGCCAAAGTTGCGCGGACCGAACATGACGTCGCGTTCGACCGTCTCTTCAAACAATTGGTGCTCTGGATATTGAAAGACGAGCCCAACGCGACGCCGAAGCGGCAAAAGATTCTGTTTCTTGTCACGACGCGTCCGAATCGGGGTGACAATGATATCATCGACCACCACACGTCCGTCAGTCGGGCGCAATAAGCCGTTCATATGTTGAACGAGTGTCGATTTCCCTGAGCCAGTATGCCCAAGAAACGCAACAAGCGCTCCCGACGGAATGGTTACATTCACATCGCGCAGCGCGGTTCGTTCAAACGGAGTATTCATTTGGTATTGATATGTTACTTCTTCAATGCGTATCGGCATAGATGGTTCACCAACTCCGAATGTTGTAGCATCAGACGATCGAGTGGAATGCCACGTGCCTTCAGTTCGAGTTGCATCCGAACGATAAACGGGACATCTAGTTGAATGTCACGAAGCGTATCTGGATGTTGAAACACGTCTTCAGGTGTGCCGGTCATCGCAATCTTGCCTTTCGACAATGCAATGATACGGTCAGCAAACAACACTTCGTCGAGCTCGTGTGTAATGGCGACAACGGTCATCCCTTCCGAGACGAGCTGTCGTACCGTTTGTAATACCTCTTGTCGCCCGATTGGGTCGAGCATGGAGGTCGCTTCATCGAGCACGAGGACACGCGGGCGCATTGCGAGAGCCGCAGCTATCGCAACGCGCTGCTTTTGTCCACCGGATAACTGATGCGGTTCACGGTCCGCTAGTTCCGATAATCCAACGCGCGCTAGACTGTCATCAATTCGACGAACCATTTCTTGACGTGGAAGTCCCATGTTTTCGAGAGAAAATGCCACATCATCGCGCACGGTCGCCCCGACAAATTGATTGTCGGGATTTTGAAAGACGACCCCGATCCGCGTTCGAACGTCCCACACGTCTGCGGCGTTCGACGGATCGAGTGTCTCTACGCGAACTTCCCCCTGTTCAGGAATGAGAAGTCCGTTCCACAACTTCGTCAGTGTCGACTTGCCAGAACCATTATGGCCGACAATCGCAAGCCATTCCCCTTTATATACATCGAGCGATAGGCCGTTAAGCGCCGGCTCAGACTGTCCAGGGTAATGAAATACGACATCTCGTACCATAATTTGTGATTCCATAGGTCGACTCCTTTCTGATGTGGAAACAGGGCAATACGTCACCGCATGCCCTGTTGACTGCCTAATGAATTAGACGAGTTCGATGATTACAACTTCTGCACCATCACCGCGGCGTGGGCCGACTTTCATGATGCGCGTGTATCCACCTTGACGTTCAGCGTAGCGTGGTGCCACGTCTTCGAACAATTTTTGGATTGCGTCTTTTTCTCCAGCGTTCTCCTTGCGAACGAATGAAGCTACTTGACGACGGGCATGAAGATCGCCACGTTTCCCAAGAGTGATCAATTTTTCAACGACTGGGCGAAGTTCTTTCGCTTTTTGTTCAGTTGTTTGAATGCGCTCGTTGATGATTAGGTCAGTTGCAAGATCACGCAAAAGCGCCTTGCGTTGCGAGCTTGTACGGCCAAGTTTCGAATAAGCCATTACATTTCCCTCCTTCGGTTGAACTTAGTCTTCTTTACGCAAGCCCAAACCGAGTTCGTCCAACTTGTGTTGAACTTCTTCGAGTGATTTACGTCCGAGGTTACGAACTTTCATCATCTCTTCCTCTGATTTGTTTGCGAGTTCTTGAACAGTGTTGATGCCAGCGCGCTTCAAGCAGTTGTACGAACGAACTGAGAGATCGAGTTCTTCAATCGTCATTTCGAGTACTTTTTCTTTTTGGTCTTCTTCTTTCTCGACCATAATTTCTGCGTTGAGAGCCTCATCTGTCAAACCAACGAAGATGTTCAAGTGTTCAGTCAAAATTTTAGCCCCTAATGATACAGCTTCTTCCGGACGAATTGAACCATCTGTCCACACGTCTAACAAAAGCTTATCAAAGCTAGCGTCTTGACCGACACGTGTTTTATCTACTTCGTAGTTCACGCGTTGAATCGGTGTATAGATCGAATCGATTGGAATGACCCCAATCGGCATATCATCACGTTTGTTATCTTCTGCCTGGACGTAACCACGACCACGGCGAGCAGTCAAACGCATGCGAAGCGTCGCATTGTCAGCGAGAGTCGCGATGTGGAGCTCAGGATTCAAGATTTCAACGTCGCTATCATGGGTAATGTCTGCCGCAGTGACAGCACCGGCACTTGAAACGTTAATCTCAAGCGTTTTCTCTTCTTCCGAGTACACTTTAAGTGCCAACTTCTTGAGGTTGAGTACGATTTGAGTGACGTCTTCGACAACACCGTCAATCGTAGAGAACTCGTGAAGCACGCCATCGATTTGAACCGCTGTTACCGCTGCACCTGGGAGCGATGACAATAGAATTCGACGTAGTGAGTTACCGAGAGTAGTGCCATATCCACGTTCAAGCGGTTCTACTACGAATTTACCAAACGTAGCGTCCTCGCTGATTTCGACCGTTTCGATCTTTGGTTTTTCAATCTCGATCATCTGAACCCCTCCTTGAGTATATCCTGCCGTGCAGTTTGAGCTGCTAAAGTATAAGCTGTCGTGCTAGGTAAACCCCTCACACGCTCAAGCGATTATACGCGGCGACGTTTTGGAGGGCGGCAACCGTTGTGCGGAACTGGAGTTACGTCACGGATTGCAGTAACTTCGAGACCAGTAGCTTGGAGCGCACGGATAGCCGCTTCACGTCCAGCACCAGGACCTTTAACGTTAACTTCTACTGTACGCATACCGTTGTCCATTGCAACTTTCGCTGCAGTTTCAGCAGCCATTTGCGCTGCGAACGGAGTCGATTTACGTGATCCTTTAAATCCAAGGTTACCAGAAGTAGCCCATGAGATCGCGTTACCTTGCGTATCAGTGATTGTGATAATTGTGTTGTTGAATGTAGAACGGATGTGTACCACACCGACTTCAACATGTTTTTTAACTTTACGTTTAGAACGTACGTTTTGCTTACGTTTCGCCATTGTTCAATTCCCTCCTTTACTTCTTCTTGTTCGCTACTGTACGGCGTGGGCCTTTACGAGTACGCGAGTTGTTCTTCGTGTTTTGACCGCGAACAGGGAGACTACGGCGATGACGGATACCGCGGTATGCGCCGATCTCGATCAAACGTTTGATGTTAAGTGAAACTTCACGACGAAGGTCACCTTCAACTTTGATTCCGTCAATTGCTTCACGGATACGGTTGAGTTCATCTTCAGTAAGGTCGCGTGTGCGTGTCTCTTCAGATACGTTAGCAGCCTTCAAAATTTCTTGTGCTTTTGTTTTACCAATACCATAGATGTATGTGAGCGAAATAACGATACGTTTTTCGCGTGGAATATCTACACCAGCAATACGTGCCATGTGTGCACCTCCTCTGAAATTAACCTTGTTTTTGTTTGTGTTTCGGGTTTTCGCAAATTACCATTACTTTACCCTTACGGCGAATAACTTTACATTTTTCGCAAATCGGTTTTACCGACGGTCTTACTTTCATGAGTATACCCTCCTCCTGGAAAAATCGGAGTTACTTATAACGGTACGTAATCCGCCCGCGAGTCAAGTCGTATGGAGACAACTCAACAGTTACGCGGTCACCTGGAAGGATCCGAATGTAGTGCATCCGAATTTTCCCTGAGACGTGCGCGAGCACCGTGTGGCCGTTTTCTAACTCCACTTTAAACATTGCGTTCGGAAGTGGTTCGACAACAGTGCCTTCCACTTCAATGACATCTTGTTTCGCCATCATTTATTCCCCTTTCTATATGAAAATCTTTAGGAGCACAGACGATCTATTGCCATCTACTGTGAGAGAAGGATCCAGAACGGATCAGTATGAAACAATAGAGCCTCATTCACCGGAATCGAGTTTCGTTAAAATCTCGTATCCATCGTCTGTGATGGCGATGGTGTGCTCAAAGTGGGCGCACATGCTACCGTCCACGGTGACAACTGTCCAGTTATCAGCCAGTGTTCGAACATAGCGTTGACCAGCATTAACCATTGGTTCAATGGCTAACGTCATCCCAGTCTTCAGGCGCGGCCCTTTCCCCGGTGGACCATAGTGTGGAATTTGCGGTTCTTCATGCAAATTTTGTCCAACACCATGACCGACGTATTCGCGGACGACAGAAAAGTCATGTGATTCAACATATGCTTGAATCGCATGCGAAATATCTGTCAATCGCCCTCCAGCCTTGGCGTGCTCCAATCCTTTATACAGACTTTCTTCGGTTACGTCAAGTAGCCGCTGTGTCTCTTCTGAGATTGTTCCCACTGGATAAGTCCAAGCGGAATCTCCATGGTATCCATTATAGTAGGCACCGATGTCGATTGAGATAATATCTCCATCTTTCAATACCCGTTTTCCTGGAATGCCATGAACAAGCTCTTCGTTCACCGAAGCGCAAACACTACCGGTAAAACCGTTATAGCCTTTGAACGATGGCGTCGCACCTTGGCTGCGAATGTAATCTTCCGCAATCCGGTCGAGCTCAAGCGTCGTGATTCCTGGTTTAATGTGCTGTTTGAGCACCTGGTGCGTTCGAGCAACAATTTGCCCAGCCTCACGCATAATCGCAATTTCACGAGGCGTCTTCGTGATGATCATTCAGTATCACCGAGTAATGCTTTGACATCGGCATATACGACATCGATTGGACGATTTCCATCCAATGTACGAAGATACCCTTTTTCAGCGTAAAAGTCAATGAGTGGTTTCGATTGCTCGATGTTGACGTCAAGGCGACGGCGAACCGTTTCCTCTTTATCGTCTTCACGTTGCATGAGCGCCGACCCATCCACATCACAGATGCCTTCCACTTTTGGTGGGTTGAAGATCACGTGATATGTCGCACCACACGTTGGGCAGATCCAACGACCTGTCAAGCGTGGAACGAGAATTTCCGCATCCACATCGATGTTGACGACGTGGTCAATCTGTTTCCCCAAATCTTTAAGCAAACTTTCGAGTGCCTCTGCTTGAGCAACAGTACGCGGGAATCCATCGAGTAAGAAACCTTTTTCTGTGTCATCTTGGCTAAGACGTTCACGTACGATTCCGATTGTTACCTCGTCCGGTACGAGTTCGCCTTTATCCATGAATGACTTGGCTTCTTTACCGAGTGGCGTTCCGCCTTTGATTGCCGCACGAAACATGTCGCCTGTCGAAATGTGAGGGATTTGGTACTCTTCTACGATTTTAGCCGCTTGAGTCCCTTTCCCAGCACCCGGTAAGCCCATGAGTACTAGATTCATCTCGGTTAGCCTCCAGTTTTGATTTTCACGAAGGGCTTGTAAACACGACAGGAAGGAAGGGTCAACCCTTCCTTCCGCTTTAACGGATAAAGCCTTTATAGTGTCGTTTTACAAGTTGACTTTCGATTTGTTTCATCGTTTCGAGGGCTACCCCGATGACGATCAATAAGCTCGTTCCTCCGATTTGAACGGAAGTTGGAAGACCGGCAAGCTTAATGAAGATTGTCGGCATGATCGCCACGAGCGATAAGAAGATCGCTCCGAAGAAAGTCAATCGATACAGCAACTTCGTGATGTACTGTTCTGTTTGCGCCCCAGGACGAATCCCAGGAATATAACCACCTTGCTTCTGCAGGTTTTCTGCCATTTGCTCAGGGTTGACCTGAATAAATGTATAGAAGTAGGCAAACGCAATGATTAACGCAACGTAAATCGACATTCCGATTGGCGCCGTCGTGTCAAAGTACGTCTGTAATTTTTGCGTTGTCTCCGGCGAAGCAATGAAGCTTGCAACAGTTGGTGGTGTTACCATGAAGGAAATCGCGAAGATAACCGGGATAACACCTGCTGCGTTTAGTTTGATTGGCAAGTGCGTTGACTGACCGCCCACTGGGGTACGGTTCGCCGTGCGTTTTGCATATTGGATTGGAATTTTGCGTGCCGCTTGTTGAACATAAATGATCCCAACCGTCACAGCCAAAATAACAAGTGCCAATACAACCAAGTAAACGATATTAATGAACAATGCATCTCCAGCGTTTTGGAGTTTTGTTTCATAAATCTGCGTGAAGATTCTTGGGAACCCGGCGACGATACCGGCGAAGATAATGATGGAAATACCATTCCCAACACCTTTCTCCGTTGTCATTTCACCAAGGAACATCAAGAACGCTGTACCCGCAGTGAGTACAATCGCGATCACAAAGTAAGTTGCCGTTCCCCACGTCTCATTGACGAGACCTGGGTAGAGGCGGTTAAATCCAAACGACAATGAAGTCGCTTGGACAAAGCCTAAGATGATCGTCCCATAGCGCGTGACCGTCGCTAACTTTTTACGGCCCGCCTCTCCTTGTTTAGCCCATTCGGCAAACTTTGGAACGACGTCCATTTGTAAAAGTTGCACAACGATCGATGCCGTAATGTACGGCATGATCCCCATTGCGAACAAGGAGAAGTTCTGTAAAGCATTTCCTCCAAACAAGTTCAAGAAGTCAAGAAGACCTCCTGAGTCAAAACGCAACACATCCGTATTCACCATCGGCACCGGGATATGAGCCCCGATGCGGAAAATGATGATGATTGCGAGTGTGAAGAGAATACGCTGTCGAATATCTTTCACGCGCCACATATTGGAGATCGTCTGAAACATCAGATCACCTCAACTGTACCGCCAGCTGCTTCGATTGCTTCTTTCGCTGCACCCGAGAACTTGTTGGCTTTTACAGTCAATTTAGTTTCAAGCTTGCCGTTAGCAAGGACCTTGATTCCGTCTTTAGCAGAGCTGACAACACCAGTCTCGATTAAGAGTTCTGGAGTAACTTCAGTACCTGCTTCGAAACGGTTAAGCGTGTCTAGGGAAACAACCGCGTACTCTTTACGAGTTGGGTTGTTGAAACCGCGTTTTGGAAGACGACGGTAAAGTGGGTTTTGTCCACCTTCAAATCCTGGACGAACGCCACCGCCCGAACGAGCTTTTTGACCTTTGTGTCCACGACCAGAAGTTTTACCGTTACCAGTCGCCATACCGCGACCGACACGGTTACGTTCGTGACGTGAACCTGGAGTTGGCTTCAATTCATGGAGTTTCATAGTGGCACCTCCTTATTTATTAAAATCTTTATTATTCGTTGATTTCTTTTACAGTCACAAGGTGCGACACTTTGTTGATCATACCGCGCATCGCGACGTTGTCTGGGACAACGACCGTTTGATGCATTTTGCGAAGACCGAGTGTACGTACAGTAACACGCTGACCTTCCGGACGACCAATTGTGCTGCGTGTGAGGGTGATTGCGAGTTTCGCCATGTCTAGTTCCCTCCCTTAGTTAAGAAGTTCTTCTACGCTTTTACCACGTAGTTTAGCAACTTCCTCTGCTTTTTTGAGCTCAGTCAAGCCCTGTACCGTCGCACGGACGATGTTGATCGGTGTGTTTGAACCTAACGATTTCGAAAGGATGTCACCTACACCTGCAAGTTCGAGCACCGCACGAACTGGACCACCAGCGATAACCCCAGTACCTTCAGAAGCTGGTTTCATGAATACACGACCTGCTCCGAATACTCCTGTGATTTCGTGTGGAATTGTTGTACCAACCATAGGTACTTGTACCATGTTTTTCTTAGCGGCTTCAATAGCCTTGCGAATCGCTTCTGGCACCTCTTGTGCCTTACCTGTACCGAAACCGACGTGACCATTTTTGTCACCTACGACTACGAGAGCAGCAAAACGGAAGCGGCGGCCACCTTTTACGACTTTCGCGACGCGGTTTACGGTAACAACGCGTTCTTCAAGTTGTTCCATGTTAACGTCTAACTGGCGCATCGAGTGTCCCCTCCTTTTTATTAGAATTTAAGACCTGCTTCACGAGCTGCTTCTGCAACAGCTTTGACGCGGCCATGATAGAGGTATCCACCACGGTCGAACACAACTGTGTCGATACCTTTCTCGAGTGCACGTTCTGCAGCAAGTTTACCAACAGCTTTCGCTGCTTCAACGTTACCGCCATTTGTAAGATCGAGAGCTTTATCTTTCGAAGATGCAGACACAAGCGTTGTTTGTGCCGCGTCATCGATAAGTTGAACGTAAATGTGCTTGCTCGAGCGGAATACGTTCAAACGTGGACGAGCTGCTGTCCCCGTGATCGTACGACGTACGCGAGCATGACGTTTTTTACGAACTGCATTTTTATCTGCCTTTGTGATCATTTATGCCACTCCTTTCCGTTCATTTCGTGACGAATTACTTACCAGTCTTACCTTCTTTACGGCGAATACGTTCATCAGAGTAACGAACACCTTTACCTTTGTAAGGTTCTGGAGCACGGTACGAGCGGATTTGAGCAGCAACGTGACCGACGCGCTCTTTGTTAATCCCTTTTACGATGATTTGCGTGTTTGAAGGAACTTCGATTTCGATACCTTCCTCAGCAACGTACTCGATTGGGTGCGAGTAGCCGAGGTTGAGGACGAGTTTGTTACCTTGCTTCGTAGCACGGTAACCAACCCCCGAGATCTCAAGTGTTTTTTGGAATCCGTTCGACACACCTTGTACCATGTTGGCAATAAGGGCACGTGTCGTACCGTGAATTGTGCGGCTTTCTTTCGATTCGTCTGGACGAACAACCGTCAATTCGTTCTCTTCAACTTTGATTTCCAATGCCGGGTTAGCTGAAAGCGAAAGTTCACCTTTAGCACCTTTTACTGTGACCGTGTTGTCATTAGCAACTGTTACAGTAACGCCAGCAGGAATCGTAACTGGTTTTTTACCAATACGTGACATTGATTACACCTCCGTTCTTGTTAGAAAAGTGACTTACCAGATGTAGGCGATCACTTCGCCGCCGACTTGTTGTTGGCGAGCTTCTTTATCAGTCATAAGACCTTTAGATGTCGAAAGAACTGCGATTCCGAGTCCTCCGAGTACTTTAGGTACTTCATCAGCTTTTGCGTATACGCGAAGACCTGGTTTCGAAATACGTTTGAGACCAGTGATTACACGTTCGTTGCTTGCTCCATATTTAAGGAAAAGACGAAGTGTACCTTGTTTAGCGTCCTCGATATATTCAACATCGCGAATGAAACCTTCACGCTTAAGGATTTCAGCGATCTCACGTTTAATGTTCGAAGCTGGAAGCTCCATTTTTTCATGGCGAACCATGTTAGCGTTACGGATACGTGTAAGCATATCTGCAATAGGGTCTGTCATTACCATGCGATGTACCTCCTTTCACACTGTTAGTGGATTACCAGCTTGCTTTTTTAACACCAGGGATTTGACCTTTGTATGCAAGATCACGGAACTTGATACGGCTGATCCCGAATTTACCCATGTAACCATGCGGACGACCTGTGATGCTGCAACGGTTGTGCAAGCGTACAGGTGACGAGTTACGTGGCAATTTGCTGAGTCCGATATAATCGCCTTCAGCTTTCAACTTCGCACGCTTTTCAGCGTACTGGGCAACGAGTTTCTCGCGTTTAAGTTCGCGATTCACCATTGACTTTTTAGCCATGTTGTCGACCTCCCTCTAGATTATTTTTGGAATGGCATACCGAGAAGTGTGAGCAATTCACGTGCTTCTTCGTCTGTGTTTGCTGTTGTAACAACAACGATGTCCATACCGCGTACTTTAGATACTTTATCGTAATCGATCTCAGGGAAAATAAGTTGCTCTTTCACGCCAAGCGTGTAGTTACCGCGTCCGTCGAATGCTTTCTTCGATACACCGCGGAAGTCACGTACACGTGGAAGTGAAACAGTTACCAATTTGTCGAGGAAATCGTACATGCGCTCGCCACGAAGTGTAACCTTCGCACCGATTGGCATACCTTCACGAAGTTTGAAACCAGCGATTGATTTCTTCGCTTTCGTTACGAGTGGTTTTTGACCTGAAAGAATTGTTAATTCTTCAACTGCCATATCAAGTGCTTTCGAGTTCGAAACAGCGTCACCTACACCCATGTTGATGACAATCTTTTCGACTTTCGGTACTTGCATGACCGAGTCATAGTTGAATTTATCCATCATCGCTTTCACGATGTCGCTTTTATACTTCTCTTGCAAACGGTTCATAGTCGAATGGACCTCCTTTCGTCACGTTCTTCTTATTTATCGAGTGATTCGCCCGATTTCGCGACACGAACTTTTTTACCATCGACTACTTTGAAACCAACACGAGTTGGTTTGCCAGTTTTAGGGTCGAGTGGCATTACGTTCGAGACGTGAATTGGTGCTTCGATCTCAAGGATCCCGCCTTGTGGATTCGCTTGTGAAGGTTTCGCGTGTTTTTTCATCACGTTTACGCCTTCAACCACTACGCGGTTTTTGCTTGGCATAGCTTTGAGGATAACCCCTTGCTTGCCTTTATCTTTACCAGACATTACCTGGACTGTATCGCCTTTTTTAACATGCATCGTTTGCGCACCTCCTTATAGGATTGAAATTGGAAATTAAAGTACTTCCGGTGCCAACGAAACGATCTTCATGAATTCTTTTTCACGAAGTTCACGTGCAACTGGCCCGAAGATCCGTGTGCCGCGTGGGCTCTTGTCATCTTTGATAATGACTGCTGCGTTCTCATCGAAACGGATGTACGAACCATCTTTACGACGAGCGCCGCGTTTTGTACGAACGACAACTGCTCTGACAACGTCACCTTTTTTAACAACGCCACCTGGTGTTGCTTGTTTTACCGTTGCGACGATGATGTCACCGATGTTTGCAGTCTTACGACCAGAACCACCGAGGACTTTAATTGTCAACAGTTCACGCGCGCCAGAGTTGTCTGCTACTTTCAAGCGAGATTCTTGTTGAATCATGCGAGTGTACCTCCCTCCGGATGTTTAATAAATCCGAACTGTTATTAGATGATTACTGATTCTTCTACTACTGTTACAAGACGGAAACGTTTGTCTTTAGAAAGAGGACGTGTTTCCGCGATGCGAACGATATCGCCCACTTTAGCGACGTTGTTCTCATCGTGTGCTTTATATTTCTTCGTGTAGTTTACACGTTTGCCATAAAGTTTATGACGAACCTTTGTTTCTACTGCGACGACGATCGTTTTGTCCATTTTGTCAGACACGACGCGACCAGTGAACACTTTACGGTTGTTGCGTTCCATGAGTGTTACCTCCTCTCAAGAATCCGATGTAATTAGCCGTTGTTGATGCCGAGTTCGCGTTCACGAAGAATCGTTTTAGCACGCGCAATCGACTTGCGTACTTCACGGATACGAGCAGGATTCTCAAGCTGACCTGTAGCAAGTTGGAAGCGAAGGTTAAAGAGTTCTTCTTTCCACTCGCCCACTTTACCGTTGAGCTCTTCAGTTGTTGATTGACGGAGATCAGTTGCTTTCATTCGTATCACCACCATTTTCTTCACGTTTCACGAACTTACATTTTACTGGAAGTTTGTGCGATGCAAGACGAAGTGCCTCACGTGCCACTTCCTCAGATACACCTGCGATTTCGAACATTACTTTGCCAGGCTTAACTACAGCTACCCAGCCTTCTGGAGCACCTTTACCCGAACCCATTCGGACTTCGAGAGGCTTTTTAGTGTACGGCTTGTGTGGGAAGATTTTGATCCACACTTTACCACCACGTTTCATATAACGTGTCATTGCAATACGTGCTGATTCGATTTGACGGTTTGTAATCCAGCTCGCTTCGAGAGCTTGGAGACCGAACTCACCGAAGTGTACAGTTGTGCCGCGTTTAGCGTTCCCGCGCATTTTACCACGGTGTACACGACGATATTTCACGCGTTTAGGTAACAACATAGTGTGTTGCCTCCTTCCTGAAAGAGTGTTTATTATTCAGCGTTTTTCGCTGTGTTGTTTTTTGTTGGAAGAACTTCACCGTGGTATAACCAAACTTTTACGCCGATTTTACCGTAAGTTGTGTCAGCTTCAGCTGTTCCGTAGTCGATGTCGGCACGGAGTGTGTGAAGTGGAACTGTTCCTTCCGAGTACTTCTCTGAACGAGCGATATCAGCGCCACCAAGACGACCAGAAACTTCTGTTTTGATCCCTTTGATGCCAGTACGCATCGAACGTTGAATAGATTGTTTCATTGCACGACGGAATGATACGCGACCTTCCAATTGACGAGCAATGTTTTCTGCTACAAGCTTCGCAACAGCGTCAGCGTTTTTCACTTCAACAACGTTGATGTGAACGCGTTTTCCGTCAGCGATTTTTGTAATGTGTTTACGGAGTGATTCGATTTCAGAACCACCTTTACCGATTACCATACCTGGCTTCGCAGTGTGAAGCGAAATGTTCACGCGGTTTGCAGCGCGTTCGATTTCAACTTTAGAAACACTAGCATCCTTCATTTTGTTTTCGATGTATTCACGAATAACGAAGTCTTCATGAAGGAGATCAGCGTAGTCTTTCTCAGCGTACCAACGCGAATCCCAGTCTTTGATAACACCAACGCGAAGACCGTGCGGATTTACCTTTTGACCCACTACATATCCCTCCTTATTTCTCAGTTACCACGATGTGGATGTGGCTTGTGCGTTTGTTAATACGGCTTGCGCGACCCATCGCACGTGGGCGGAAGCGTTTGAGTGTTGGACCTTCGTTTACGTAAGCTTCTGTTACAACGAGGTTCTCAATGTTCATATCGTAGTTGTGCTCTGCGTTAGCAATCGCTGATTTTAATACTTTTTCAACGACTGGCGATGCTGCCTTGTTCGTGTGAGCAAGGACAGAGAGCGCTTCGCCGACTTGTTTCCCGCGAATTAAGTCTACAACGAGACGTGCTTTGCGAGGAGCAAGACGGACCATATTAGCTGATGCTTTAGCTTGCATGGATTTGACCTCCCCTCAAATTACCGTTTCGTTTTCTTGTCTGATCCGTGACCTTTGTAAGTGCGTGTTGGAGCGAATTCACCAAGTTTGTGACCAACCATGTCTTCTGTCACGAATACTGGTACGTGTTTACGACCATCGTGCACACCGAACGTGTGACCCATGAATTCTGGGAAGATCGTCGAGCGACGTGACCAAGTTTTGATGACTTGCTTCTCACCAGATTCGTTGAGTTTGTCAACTTTAGCGAGTAAGTGGTGATCTGCGAATGGACCTTTTTTCAAGCTGCGACCCATGTTAGAACCTCCCTTTGGAATGATTCGGGAACGGCCCTTTCGAACCGCCCGAGAATCATGTAGTAATTATTTCTTACGGCGACGAAGGATGTACATGTCGCTCGATTTGTTTTTCTTACGAGTCTTAAGACCAAGAGCTGGTTTACCCCAAGGAGTAAGTGGGCCCGAACGACCGATTGGCGCACGACCTTCACCACCACCGTGTGGGTGATCAACCGGGTTCATTACAGAACCACGTACTGTTGGGCGTTTGCCTAACCAACGTGAACGTCCTGCTTTACCGATGTTTACGAGTTCGTGTTCTTCGTTACCAACTGAACCGATTGTCGCGCGGCAAGTGCCGAGGAACAAGCGTGATTCACCTGATTGAAGACGAACGATGACGTACTTGCCGTCACGTCCTTGGATTTGTGCCGATGCACCAGCCGCACGAACTAGCTGACCGCCTTTACCAGGCTTAAGCTCGATGTTGTGGATTGTTGTACCGACAGGGATGTTTACGAGTGGAAGAGCGTTCCCCACTTTGATATCCGCTTCAGGACCAGACATGATTTCCATGCCTACTTTGATGCCCTTAGGAGCGAGGATGTAACGTTTCTCACCATCTACATAGTTGATGAGTGCGATGTTTGCTGAACGGTTTGGATCGTATTCGATCGTTGCTACGCGTCCTGCAACGCCATCTTTGTTACGTTTGAAATCGATGATACGGTATTTACGCTTGTGACCGCCACCTTGGTGACGAACAGTCAAGCGACCTTGGTTGTTACGTCCGCCTTTTTTCGAAAGCTTTTCAGTTAACGATTTTTCAGGGCGATTCGTTGTGATCTCTGCAAAGTCGAGAGATGTCATGTTACGACGACCGTTAGTGGTCGGCTTAAACTTTTTGATTGCCATCGAGGATTCCCTCCTTTTCTTCTAAGGTAGTTAATTAACCGAGGAAGTCGATTGTGTTGCCTTCAGCAAGGGTTACGATCGCTTTTTTACGACGAGCTGTGTAACCAGAGTGACGACCGACACGTTTCGCTTTCGGTTTGTAGTTCATTGTGTTTACCGAAGCAACTTTCACGTTGAAGATTGTTTCGATAGCGTGTTTCACTTGCGATTTAGTCGCTTTTACGTCGATTTCGAAAACGTATTTGTTAGCTTCCATGAGGCTAACTGAACGCTCAGTGATGATCGGACGTTTGATGATATCGTATGCTTGAGCCATTATGCAAGCACCTCCTCTACCTTCGCAACCGCATCTTTAGTGAAGATGACTTTGTCGTTAGCAACGAGGTCAAGAACGTTTACGCCTGCTGCGTCGATCACAGTCACTCCTGGGATGTTACGAGCTGCGAGAGCGATAGTCTCATTGTAGTCCGCTGTGACTACAAGAGCCTTACGTTCTACTGATAAGCTGTTGAGTACAGCAGCCATATCTTTTGTTTTTGGTGCATCGAAAGCAAGGCCTTCGAGGACGATGAATTCGTTGTTTTGTACTTTCGACGAAAGAGCCGAGAGAAGTGCTAAACGACGAACCTTCTTAGGAAGTTTGTAAGAGTATGAACGTGGTGTTGGACCGAAGACTGTACCACCACCAACCCATTGTGGTGAGCGGATAGAACCTTGGCGCGCACGACCAGTTCCCTTTTGTTTCCATGGTTTACGGCCGCCACCGCGTACTTCCGAGCGACCTTTCGTATCGTGAGTACCTTGACGGCGTGATGCTTGTTGCATGACGATTGCGTCGTAAAGTACTGATTCGTTTGGCTCGATTCCGAAGATGGCTTCTGCCAATTCGATTTCGCCAACTTGTGAACCTGTTTGGTTAAGCAAAGCTACTTTAGGCATTCGTAATTCCTCCTTTCCGTGCAGTTAATTAGTTACCTTTGACCGCTGATTTGATGATGACGTTCGATTTACGAGCGCCTGGGATAGCACCTTTCACGAGGAGAAGGCCACGTTCCACATCAACTTTAACGACTTCAAGGTTTTGAATTGTTTTACGCTCTCCACCCATTTGACCAGGAAGAAGTTTCCCTTTAAATACGCGGTTAGGAGCGACAGGACCCATCGAACCAGGACGACGGTGGTAGCGCGAACCGTGAGCCATTGGTCCACGTGATTGTCCGTGACGCTTGATCGCACCTTGGAATCCTTTACCTTTCGATGTACCTGTTACGTCTACTAATTCACCTGCAGCGAAAATGTCTGCCTTAATCTCTTGACCGATTTCGTATCCTTCTACTGAAGTACGAACTTCTTTGATGAAGCGCTTAGGTGTCGCGTTTGCTTTCGCAGCGTGACCTTTTGATGGTTTGTTTTGACGTGATTCTTTGATGTCTCCGAAACCAAGTTGAACTGCTTCGTAACCGTCTGTGTCAACTGTTTTAAGTTGAAGAACGACGTTACCTTCTACAGCAACTACTGTTACTGGTACAACTTCGCCTGCTTCGTTGAAGATTTGAGTCATACCAAGTTTTGTTCCTAAGATTCCTTTAGCCATGAGATACACCTCCTGTTAATAATTAATTGTCTCTTCTGGCTAGTATCTACTATATGAAGAATTAAAGTTTGATTTCGATGTCTACACCTGATGGTAACTCGAGACGCATAAGCGAATCGACTGTTTTCGGTGTTGGGTTTACGATGTCGATCAAGCGTTTGTGTGTACGCATTTCGAACTGCTCACGAGCATCTTTGTACTTGTGAACCGCACGAAGAATCGTGTAAACCGATTTTTCAGTTGGGAGCGGGATTGGACCCGATACCTTTGCACCTGAACGCTTCGCAGTGTCAACGATCTTCTCAGCTGATTGATCGAGAACGCGATGGTCATATGCTTTTAAACGAATACGAATTTTTTCATTTGCCATGTTTGTTTCCCTCCTTTGTCGCCTACTTTAAAAATAGACAATTCTCCGCGGAAATTTCCACACCGGCCATGGCAATGCTGCCTGGCGTGTCATAACCTCCCGCTTCAACGCAGCGTGCTTGTGTCAGCAGAGGCATCCGATCATTGCAAATCAACGATTGGACCCGTTTTCTGCTGTAAAGTCTCTCACCACTCGCACAAACACTTAATCATTATATCTAATCTAGTCATGGAATGCAAGATTAGATTTTTGAAGTTGCTGGTTGTCTGATGAGTTGCTCAACGTTCCCTAATGTAACAAGATTCGCGAGCTTTTGCAAGCAAAAATTCATTCTTTTATTGAACTATTTTTCAAACGAACTCCCATGTCAACTCGACCTAGCGTTTCATCACCTCTCCAAAACGCTCTGTCACCCCTTCTATGACCGATTGTGGCGCTCGTTTTAAACAGTCTTGAACAATTCCTTCATTAACACTGTGCGTCTTGAAATAGCGGAGCAATGACGCTAATTTATCCTCTCGTCCGATGACCGTGTAAAGGACGACCCACTCTTCTAGGTGCATCCATTGTCCATCTGGTTCAATGAAAGGATGCGTATAGATTCCGTCGGTACACTTCATTCGGAAACTAGACATGACGTCCACATCTGTTCCCTCGAATATATACTCTCCAAAGTAGGTCGTTACGTATGCGTCGTGAGGATCTGATGGTTTCTTCTCCCCAGCACGACTAAGTACACGATCGATTTTTTCAAACTGGTCCGGTTCAACAAAAACATCGATGTCATTCGTTACCTCGACGATGCCATGATGCTTCAACAGCTCAGAACCGCCAATGCGATACTCAATCCCATTCAAGCGACAAATAGTCTCTAGTTGCTTCAGCATGACGCCACTCCTTTCTCGTATGCCTCATCTTACCATGTTGTGATGGAAACACAAAAAAGCAGCCCGCATATTGCGGACTGCTTAATGTTGTTCAGTTGAATCAATCGATTACTCGATGATTTCTGTTACTGAACCAGCACCTACAGTACGGCCACCCTCACGGATAGAGAAACGTGTACCGTCTTCGATCGCGATTGTAGAAATCAATTCGATCGTCAACTCGATGTTGTCTCCTGGCATTACCATTTCAGTACCTTCTGGAAGGTGAACGATACCTGTTACGTCAGTTGTACGGAAGTAGAACTGCGGACGGTAGTTCGCGAAGAATGGCGTGTGACGGCCACCCTCTTCTTTAGAAAGAACGTAGATTGATGCTTTGAATTTAGAGTGTGGTGTGATTGAACCTGGCTTAGCAAGTACTTGTCCACGCTCGATGTCGTCACGTGATACACCACGGAGAAGTGCACCGATGTTGTCGCCAGCTTCAGCATAGTCAAGAAGCTTACGGAACATCTCTACACCAGTACATACAGTTTTCTTCGTTTCTTCTGTAAGACCAACGATTTCGATCTCGTCGTTGACGCGGAGAACACCACGCTCAACACGACCAGTCGCTACAGTACCACGACCAGTGATTGAGAATACGTCCTCAACAGGCATCATGAAGTCTTTTTCAGTGTCACGAACTGGTTCTGGGATGTACTCATCAACAGCGTTCATGAGTTCCATAACTTTTTCTTCCCACTGAGCTTCACCGTTAAGTGCGCCAAGTGCAGAACCTTTGATTACAGGGAGGTCGTCGCCTGGGAAGTCGTATTCAGAAAGAAGTTCACGGATTTCCATTTCAACGAGTTCGAGAAGCTCTTCGTCGTCTACCATGTCAACTTTGTTCATGAATACTACGATGTAAGGAACACCTACTTGACGTGAAAGAAGGATGTGCTCACGTGTTTGTGGCATTGGGCCATCTGTTGCAGATACAACGAGGATCGCGCCGTCCATTTGAGCAGCACCAGTGATCATGTTTTTAACATAGTCAGCGTGTCCTGGGCAGTCAACGTGTGCGTAGTGACGCTTGTCAGTTTCGTACTCGATGTGAGCTGTTGCGATTGTGATACCGCGCTCGCGCTCTTCTGGAGCACCATCGATTTGGTCGAACTTAGTAGCTGTTTTACCTTGTGCACGTGAAAGTACAGCAGAGATTGCTGCAGTCAAAGTTGTTTTACCGTGGTCAACGTGGCCAATTGTACCAACGTTAACGTGCGGCTTAGAACGGTCGAATTTTTCTTTACCCATTCTAGATTCCTCCTCTATTAAACGATTAGTTTTATTTAACTAGGAAGACGTAGGCTACTTTTAACATACGTCCTCCTTAGCTTACAACAATCAATCTAGCGATACAACCGTTATTAGCCGTTCGCTTTTTTGACGATTTCTTCAGCGATTGATTTCGGTACTTCTTCGTAGTGATCGAAGTGCATCGAGTACGTTCCGCGTCCTTGTGTACGTGAACGAAGTGATGTTGCGTAACCGAACATTTCTGAAAGTGGAATCATCGCTTTAACGACTTGTGCGTTACCGCGAGCTTCCATACCTTCTACGCGTCCACGGCGTGACGTGACGTCACCCATGATGTCACCCATGTATTCTTCTGGGATAACAACTTCAACACGCATCATTGGCTCAAGGATAACAGCTTTCGCTTGGTCCTTAAGTTGTTTAACCGCCATCGAAGCAGCAACTTTAAACGCCATCTCGTTCGAGTCGACATCGTGGTACGAACCGAATACGAGACGAGCTTTAACGTCTACTACTGGGTAACCAGCGAGGATACCGTTTTCGAGAGCTTCTTCAATCCCGTTTTGAACAGCAGGGACGTATTCACGTGGTACAACACCACCGACGATCTTGTTCTCGAACTCGAATCCAGCGCCTTCTTCGTTCGGCTCGAATTCTACGACAACGTGACCGTACTGACCGCGTCCACCAGACTGACGAACGAATTTCGAATCGATCTTCGCAGCGCCACGGATTGTTTCACGGTAAGCAACTTGTGGTGCACCAACGTTAGCTTCTACTTTGAATTCGCGACGCATACGGTCAACGAGGATGTCAAGGTGAAGCTCACCCATACCAGAGATGATCGTTTGACCAGTCTCAGGGTTTGTTTCAGTGCGGAATGTTGGATCTTCTTCTGCGAGTTTCGCAAGAGCTTGACCCATCTTATCTTGGTCTGCTTTCGATTTAGGCTCGATTGCAACCGAGATAACTGGTTCTGGGAACGTCATTGACTCGAGAACGATGTTATCTTTCTCAGAGCAAAGCGTGTCACCAGTAGTCGTGTCTTTGAAACCAACAGCAGCGGCGATGTCACCAGCGAATACCATTGGAATCTCTTCACGGCTGTTTGCGTGCATTTGAAGGATACGACCGAGACGCTCACGCTTCCCTTTAGTCGAGTTCTTCACGTATGATCCCGCTTCAGCTGTACCAGAGTACACGCGGAAGAACGTCAATTTACCGACGTAAGGGTCAGTCATAACTTTGAACGCAAGTGCTGAGAATGGAGCTTCGTCAGAAGGCTCACGTGTGATTTCTTCTTCTGTATCGAGGTTGATCCCTTTGATTGACTCTACATCAACTGGTGATGGGAGGTAATCAACAACTGCGTTAAGCATGAGCTGAACACCTTTGTTCTTGAAGGCAGAACCAACGAGTACAGGGTAGAATTCAACGCTAAGTGTCGCTTGACGGATTGCAGCTTTCAATTCATCGATTGAAATCTCTTCACCTTCAAGGTACTTCATCATCAACTCTTCGTTGAAGTCAGCAACACCTTCGATCAATTGACCGCGAAGTTCTTCAGCTTGGTCAGCCATGTCAGCTGGGAAGCCATCTGTTACTTCGATGTCAGTACCGAGGTCGTTGTTGTACATGTAAGTCTTCATTTCAACGAGATCGATGATCCCTTTGAAATCGTCCTCTGCTCCGATTGGGAGTTGGATCGCGTAAGCGTTCGCTTGAAGACGATCGTGGAGCGTCTTCACAGAGTACAAGAAGTCTGCGCCGATTTTATCCATCTTGTTGACGAATACGACACGTGGTACACCATATGTCGTCGCTTGACGCCATACAGTTTCTGTTTGTGGTTCTACACCTGACTGAGCGTCAAGTACAGCAACCGCACCATCAAGTACACGGAGTGAACGTTCAACTTCTACAGTGAAGTCTACGTGTCCAGGTGTATCGATGATGTTTACACGGTGGCCATTCCACTGTGCAGTTGTCGCAGCCGAAGTGATCGTGATTCCACGCTCTTGCTCCTGCTCCATCCAGTCCATTTGTGAAGCACCTTCGTGCGTTTCACCAATTTTATGGATACGACCTGTGTAATAAAGAATACGTTCAGTTGTTGTCGTTTTACCGGCATCGATGTGAGCCATGATCCCGATGTTACGAGTATTCTTTAGGGAGAATTCTCTTGCCATACTGGGTATTCTCCTTCCGCATGTTTGATTTTCGTGTGCGCGCACACGATATGATTATACCCGAAAGCCACTCCGTTAAGCCATGCTTGGCGGAGTGGACTTTACGATTAAATTACCAACGATAGTGAGCAAACGCTTTGTTAGCTTCTGCCATCTTATGCATGTCTTCGCGTTTCTTAACAGATGCACCAGTGTTGTTGGCTGCATCCATGATTTCGTTCGCGATACGTTGCTCCATCGTTTTTTCGTTGCGGAGACGAGCGTAGTTCACGAGGTAACGAAGACCAAGTGTTGTACGGCGCTCTGGACGAACTTCTACAGGAACTTGGTAGTTAGCCCCACCTACACGGCGTGCTTTAACTTCAAGTACAGGCATGATGTTGTTCATTGCTTCTTCGAACACTTCCATAGGCTCTTTGCCTGAGCGTTCAGCGATGATGCCAAATGCGTTGTAAATGATAGTTTGAGCTGTACCTTTTTTACCGTCTAACATGACACGGTTAATGAGGCGAGTTACCAATTTCGAGTTGTAGATCGGATCTGCGATAACGTCACGACGTTCTGCACGGTTTTTACGCATCCGAGTACCCTCCTTTCAAAATTTCAATTGTAGTTTAGTTGGCGAAAATTACTTCTTCGCAGCTTTCGGACGTTTCGTACCGTATTTAGAACGGCCTTGCATACGTCCATCAACACCTGCAGTGTCAAGCGCACCACGAACGATGTGGTAACGTACCCCTGGTAAGTCTTTTACACGTCCTCCACGGATAAGAACAACGCTGTGCTCTTGAAGGTTGTGGCCAATACCTGGGATGTACGCAGTCACTTCGATTTGGTTAGTCAAACGAACACGAGCATACTTACGAAGCGCCGAGTTCGGTTTCTTCGGAGTCATTGTACCAACACGTGTACAAACACCACGTTTTTGTGGTGAGCTCACGTTTGTTTGTGACTTGATGAAACTGTTGTAACCTTTGTTAAGTGCTGGAGAGTCAGATTTCACGACTTTCGATTTACGTCCTTTACGGACTAACTGGTTAATAGTAGGCATCTTTGAAGATCCTCCCTTCCTGAATGTTGCTATTTTCTAGTCCCACCGACCCGGGTGGTTCATTTAAGGTCATAACGAAACGTTTTTACGAGGCGTAGGCATTCCATGACCTCGCAAAAACGTGAGTTATACCTTGAAAGTGGCAATTGTAGCAGCCAAACCTTCCCGTAGAAAGTTCGGATGGACGTCCAAGTAGCTTGCCGACTGCTGGACATCGTTGTCATCGACAACAAACCGATTGGCGGCACTAAATCATAGTAGCACCGCCAACCTGCGCTGTCAAGACGTATTTTACTCGACTGTTGTATCTTCGAGCGCAACTGGCGCCTCATCTTCTTTGAGTTCCACATCACGGTAGACGGCCATTCCAGTACCAGCTGGAACGAGTTTACCGATGATGACGTTCTCTTTGAGTCCGAGGAGATAGTCACGTTTCCCTTTGATTGCTGCATCTGTCAAGACGCGAGTCGTTTCTTGGAACGAAGCCGCTGAGAGGAACGAATCTGTCTCAAGTGAGGCTTTCGTGATTCCGAGAAGGACTGGTTTCGCAGTCGCTGGGTGTTTTCCATCACGAATCGCATCTTTACACGCTTCTTTAAAGACGCTGATGTCGACGAGTGATCCAGGGAGAAGTGGTGTGTCACCTGATTCGATAACTTTGACACGACGGAGCATTTGGCGAACCATGACCTCAACGTGCTTATCACCGATTTCTACCCCTTGCATCCGGTAAACTTTTTGAACTTCTTGGAGAAGATAGTTCTGAACACCAGATACACCACGGACGGCGAGCAATTCTTTCGGATCGATCGAACCTTCCGTGAAGACTTCACCGGCTTCTACTGTGTCGCCGATTTGAACGCGGAGACGCGCTCCGAATGGAATCGTGTATGAGCGAGTCTCACTGAATCCTTCGACCGTGAGTTCACGCTTGTCACGCGATTCTGTGAAGTCGATGACCGTACCAGAGATTTCCGAGATGACCGCTTGACCTTTCGGGTTACGGGCTTCGAATACCTCTTGGATACGTGGAAGACCTTGTGTGATATCGTCTCCGGCAACCCCACCTGTGTGGAAGGTACGCATTGTAAGCTGCGTTCCTGGCTCACCGATTGATTGTGCGGCAATGATACCGACGGCTTCCCCGACTTCAACATTTGATCCAGTTGCCAAGTTGCGTCCGTAACACTTCTTACATACGCCGTGTGACGTGTTACATGTGAAGGCTGTACGGATTTCAACTTTTTCAACACCCGCATCAACGATGATGCGCGCGATGTCTTCTGTGATCAATTCGTTCTTATCGATCAACACTTCGCCCGTTTCAGGGTGTGTGACCGTTTCGAACGATGTACGTCCGACGAGACGGTCGTACAAGCTTTCGATTTCTTCCGTACCTTCGCGGAGTGCAGAAACACGGATTCCGCGGTCTGTTCCACAATCCTCTTCACGGATGATGACATCTTGCGCTACGTCAACGAGACGACGCGTCAAGTAACCTGAATCGGCTGTCTTCAAGGCTGTATCGGCAAGACCTTTACGAGCCCCGTGAGTCGAGATGAAGTACTCTTGAACCGTCAGACCTTCACGGAATGACGATTTGATTGGAAGTTCGATGATGCGACCAGATGGAGCGGCCATCAACCCACGCATACCCGCAAGCTGCGTAAAGTTCGATGCGTTACCACGGGCACCTGAGTCAGACATCATGAAGATTGGGTTCAGGCGGTTGAGGGATTTCATCAATCGAGATTGAATTTCATCCTTCGCTTCGTTCCAAGCACGGACAACGCGCTCGTAACGCTCATCTTCAGTGATGAGACCACGACGGAACGACTTCATGATTTGGTCGACTTGTTTTTGTGCTTCATCAAGGATTTCCTGTTTATCCGGAAGTACGATGATATCGGCAATCCCAACCGTCACACCCGCTTTTGTCGAGTGCTTGAAGCCAAGATCTTTCATCCGGTCAAGCATGCGGCTTGTTTCCGTCGTTTCAAACTTCTGGAACACTTCCGCGATGACTTTTCCAAGGAAACCTTTTTTGAACGGGTCGATGATTGGACGTGATGCGATTTCTTCCGCAACGTTCGCCCCTTTGTCGATGAAGTACTTGTCAGGCGTTGCTTCCTGTAAGTTTTCCATCGTCGGCTCGTTCAAGTATGGGAACGTATTTGGCAAGATTTCGTTGAAAATCATCTTACCAACTGTCGTAATGAGCAATTTCTCGTTCTGTTCGTCTGTGAACGTTGGGTTGTTGAGCGTACGCGCCGGAAGTGCCACACGCGAGTGCAAGTGGACATAACCGTTTTGGTAAGCAATCAACGCTTCGTTGACGTTCGAGAACACTTTCCCTTGACCGACGGCATCTTCACGTTCGAGTGAGATGTAGTAGTTACCGAGGACCATATCCTGCGATGGTGTAACAACTGGTTTTCCGTCTTTCGGGTTCAAGATGTTCTGCGCAGCGAGCATGAGAAGACGTGCTTCCGCTTGTGCTTCTGCAGAGAGCGGAACGTGGACGGCCATTTGGTCACCATCGAAGTCGGCGTTGTATGCCGTACATACGAGTGGGTGAAGGCGAATCGCACGACCTTCAACAAGAATCGGTTCGAATGCTTGAATACCAAGGCGGTGAAGTGTCGGGGCACGGTTCAAAAGGACCGGATGCTCACGAATGACTTCTTCAAGGACGCCCCAGATTTCAGGTTGCATCTTCTCGATTTTGCGTTTGGCGTTCTTGATGTTTGAAGCGATGCCGCGACCGACAAGCTCTTTCATCACGAACGGTTTGAAGAGTTCAAGCGCCATCTCTTTTGGAAGACCACACTGATACATCTTCAAGTTCGGACCTACGACGATAACCGAACGTCCTGAATAGTCGACCCGTTTACCGAGAAGGTTTTGACGGAAACGACCTTGTTTCCCTTTCAACATGTGTGAAAGTGATTTAAGCGGACGGTTACCAGGACCTGTTACCGGACGACCACGACGACCGTTGTCGATGAGGGCGTCAACCGCTTCTTGAAGCATACGCTTCTCGTTTTGCACGATGATGTTCGGCGCGCCGAGGTCGAGCAAACGTTTGAGACGGTTGTTCCGGTTGATGACTCGACGATACAAATCGTTCAAGTCAGATGTCGCAAAGCGTCCACCATCAAGCTGTACCATCGGGCGAAGCTCTGGTGGGATGACAGGAAGTACTTCAAGGATCATCCAGTCTGGATTGTTTCCTGAAGTGAAGAATGCATCGAGAACTTCCAAGCGCTTAATCGCACGTGTACGACGTTGACCTTGGACTGTTTTCAACTCTTCACGAAGCTCGCCTACTTCTTTTTCAAGATTAACGTCTTGAAGAAGTGTACGGATGGCTTCAGCACCCATGTCTGCTTTGAAGTCGCTACCGTATTTTTCACGATAGAGACGGAATTCTTTTTCCGAGAGAAGTTGTTTCTTCTCAAGCGGAGTATCACCTGGCTCTGTGACCACGTAAGATGCGAAGTAAATGACTTCTTCAAGCGCACGTGGTGACATGTCGAGAACAAGCCCCATGCGGCTTGGAATCCCTTTGAAGTACCAGATGTGCGAAACTGGTGCCGCGAGCTCGATATGGCCCATTCGCTCGCGACGCACTTTCGCTTTCGTCACTTCAACGCCACAGCGGTCACAAATGACTCCTTTATAACGGATACGTTTGTATTTCCCACAGTAACATTCCCAGTCTTTCGTAGGACCGAAGATTCGTTCACAGAATAATCCGTCCTTCTCTGGTTTAAGTGTACGATAGTTGATCGTTTCCGGCTTTTTGACTTCACCGTAAGACCACGAACGGATCTTCTCTGATGAAGCCAAGCCGATTTTCATATATTCAAATCGATTAACATCTACCAAGGGGCCGACCTCCCTTTTCGCCTTATTCCTCTTCCGTAACAGTCGGTTGAACGACTTGTTCTAACGCCGATGTTGCGTTCGGGATGTTGTCGTCATCTTCATCTTTCATTTCGACTTCTTCATCATCCGCTGACATCATCTTGACTTCCATACCGAGCGCTTGAAGCTCTTTGATCAAGACGCGGAATGACTCAGGAACGCCCGCTTTCGGAACGCTCTCGCCTTTCACGATGGCCTCATATGCTTTCACACGACCGACCGTGTCATCCGACTTGATTGTCAAGATTTCTTGGAGCGTGTAGGCTGCACCGTACGCTTCAAGAGCCCAAACTTCCATCTCCCCGAAGCGCTGACCACCGAACTGTGCTTTACCACCGAGCGGTTGTTGCGTAACGAGTGAGTATGGTCCTGTCGAACGAGCGTGAAGTTTGTCATCAACCATGTGCGCGAGTTTGATCATGTACATGACACCGACCGAGACGCGGTTATCGAACGGTTCACCCGTACGACCGTCATAGAGACGCGTTTTCGCATCTTTATCCATACCAGCCTCTTCAATCGTTGCCCATACGTCTTCCTCACGCGCTCCATCGAATACAGGTGTTGCCACTTTGATACCGAGCTTCTTCGCTGCCATACCAAGGTGGAGTTCAAGTACCTGACCGATGTTCATACGAGATGGTACCCCAAGCGGGTTGAGCATGATGTCAACCGGTGTACCGTCTGGCATGTATGGCATATCTTCTTCAGGGAGGATTCGCGAGATAACACCTTTGTTACCGTGACGTCCCGCCATCTTATCCCCTTCGTGAATCTTACGTTTTTGAACGATATAGACACGTACCATTTGGTTGACGCCTGGAGACAACTCGTCACCGTTTTCACGGTCGAACACTTTGACATCCAAGATGATTCCGTCTCCACCGTTTGGTACACGAAGTGACGTATCACGTACTTCACGTGCCTTCTCACCGAAGATTGCGTGCAAGAGACGCTCTTCCGCCGTCAATTCTGTAACGCCCTTAGGTGTTACTTTACCGACGAGGATATCGCCATCCTTGACTTCAGCTCCGATGCGGATAATTCCACGATCGTCCAAGTTACGAAGTGCGTCATCTCCGACGTTTGGAATATCACGTGTAATTTCCTCTGGTCCGAGTTTCGTGTCGCGTGACTCTGACTCGTACTCTTCGATATGAATCGACGTGTACACGTCATCTTTCACGAGACGCTCACTCATGATGATCGCATCCTCATAGTTGTAACCATCCCATGTCATGAAGGCAACGACGACGTTACGGCCGAGCGCGAGCTCACCCATATCCATCGATGGACCGTCTGCAAGGATTTCTCCTTTTTCGACACGGTCACCAGCTGCGATGATTGGTTTTTGGTTATAGCATGTCCCTTGGTTCGAACGGACATATTTTTGAAGTTTGTAACGGTCAAGGTCACCTGAAACCTCAGAACCGTTCACGTCAGACGTGCGACGGATCAAGATTTCACGCGCTGTGACGCGTTCGACGACACCTGGGTATTTCGCAACGATAGCTGCCCCAGAGTCTTTCGCAGATACGTATTCCATGCCGGTACCGACAATCGGTGAATCCGGTTGAAGGAGTGGTACTGCTTGACGTTGCATGTTCGCTCCCATGAGGGCACGGTTCGAGTCATCGTTCTCGAGGAACGGGATACATGCCGTTGCGGCAGAAACAACCTGTTTCGGCGAAACGTCCATGTAGTCCACTCGGCTTGGCTCGACTGACAAGTTTTGTCCGCGGAAACGGCAAAGAACTTGTTCGTCTGCAAAGTGGCCATCTTCTGTGAGCGGCATGTTTGCCTGTGCGACGACATAGAGGTCTTCCTCGTCAGCCGTCATATATTGAATGTCGCCAGTGACAAGACCTGTTTCTGGGTCAACACGACGGTATGGTGCTTCGATGAAACCGTACTCGTTCACTTTCGCATAAGACGAGAGTGAGTTGATGAGTCCGATGTTCGGCCCCTCTGGTGTTTCGATTGGACACATCCGACCGTAGTGCGAATAGTGAACGTCTCGAACTTCGAAACCAGCACGCTCACGTGTCAAACCACCCGGTCCAAGTGCAGAGAGACGACGCTTGTGCGTGAGCTCTGCGAGCGGGTTCGTTTGGTCCATGAACTGTGACAATTGCGAGCTACCGAAGAACTCTTTAAGTGATGCGATAACCGGGCGGATGTTGATGAGCGCCTGTGGTGTGATCGCATTTTGATCTTGAATCGACATACGTTCTTTTACGACACGTTCCATACGGGAAAGCCCGATCCGGAATTGGTTTTGGAGAAGTTCTCCGACTGAACGAAGACGACGGTTTCCTAAGTGGTCGATGTCATCTGTTGTTCCGACTTCGTGAAGTAAGTTGAAGAAGTAGTTGATTGAAGCGATAATATCGGCTGGCGTAATATGTTTTACGCTGCGATCGATATTGCCATTTCCGATGATGTTCAAGATACGCTCTCCATCTGGGTCATCCGGTGAGATGACTTTGATTGACTGAAGACCGAATGGCTCACCTTCAGCGACACCACCAGTTGGTTCCGCATCGATATAGCCAAGGCCGTTCTCCAAGTGCGGGAGGATACGATCTAAGTTGCGGCGGTCGAGGATTGTTCCAGCTTCGGCGAGTACTTCGCCTGTTTCCGGGTCCACGAGCGTTTCCGCTAATTTTTGACCGAACAAACGGTTCTTAAGATGAAGTTTTTTGTTCATCTTATAGCGACCGACGTTCGCTAAGTCGTAACGTTTCGGGTCGAAGAAACGTGATACGAGAAGAGATTTCGCATTTTCTACCGTTGGTGGTTCACCAGGGCGGAGACGCTCATAAATCTCGATCAACGCTTTCTCTGTAGACTCCGTATTATCTTTTTCAAGGGTGTTACGAAGGTATTCGTCATCCCCGAGAAGGTCGATAATTTCTTGGTCCGTACCGAATCCGAGGGCACGCAACAACACCGTTACCGGAATTTTACGGGTACGGTCGATACGAACATAAACGATATCTTTGGCATCTGTCTCGAGTTCGAGCCAAGCACCACGGTTCGGAATGACAGTTGCGCCAAATCCACGTTTACCGTTTTTATCGAGTTTAGCGTTATAGTACACGCTCGGTGAACGGACAAGCTGGGAAACGATGACGCGTTCTGCACCATTGATGATAAACGTTCCCGATTCTGTCATGAGCGGGAAATCCCCCATGAACACTTCTTGTTCTTTGAGCTCACCTGTCTCTTTGTTTTGGAGACGCACTTTTACGCGAAGTGGCGCAGAATAAGTAACGTCGCGTTCCTTCGATTCATCGATAGAATACTTCGGCTCACTGAGCGAGTAATCGATGAACTCCAATACGAGGTTTCCTGTGAAGTCGGAAATCGGTGAAATGTCTGTGAACATTTCCTTCAATCCTTCACGCAAGAACCACTCATAAGAAGCAGTTTGAATTTCAATCAAATTCGGAAGCTCTAATACCTCACTGATACGGGCAAAGCTTCTTCTCTGACGGTGACGACCGTACTGAACAAGTTGACCAGTCAACTGATTCACCTCTCAGACCCCCAATTCTTTAGCGAATTTTTCGGGCGTAATAATCGAACATTGTCATTGAATGTCGCTCGTTTTCCGTCTCTAAAAAGCGGCAGACACGGCAGTTTCAAGCGAATTCCATTCCAATGGCATTTTATAATGTTAGCATATACGTTATAGCGAGTCAACAAGACTTCACCGTTTGTCAAGACCGAATTGCCCGGAAAATAAAGTAACCTTTTTCTTTCGCGATCGTTTCAACTTGACCAAACACCTCTTCTAATAACTTTTTAGCAGAAGGTGCTCCTTGTTTCTTTTGAATGACGACATAGATTGCTCCTCCATCGACGAGGTGCGTATGTGCTTCACGCAAGATCGTATGGACGACTTGTTTCCCCGCACGAATCGGCGGATTGGTGACAATGGCGGCAAACCGTTCTCCCCCCACCGCGTCATACGCGTGAGAAAGCCGTGTTTCGACCGTCACTCCATTACGGGCGGCGTTTTGCTCAGAGAGCGCCAGCGCACGCTCATTCACATCAATGAGCAAGGCCTCACGCCCAGAGGCATCGGCAAGCGAGATCCCCATCGGACCATAGCCGCAGCCTACATCTAAAATACGTCCCGACACATCAGGCATCTCAAACGTTTCAATTAAAAGACGTGACCCAAAATCGACCGACCCTTTCGAGAACACACCGCGGTCCGAAGTGAAGTGATACTGTTTCCCTCGCAACTCGTACGTCCATGTCTCTGGGGCACTTTCCGAACGTGGATCGTTCGTATAGTAATGATCTCCCATGCGTTGAACCTCCTAACCCATTCTTCAAGGAAATAAAAGAAGCTCGCCATGGCGAGCTTCTATAGGTTGTGAAGTAGAATTACTTAACTTCAACAGATGCGCCAGCTTCTTCAAGCTTAGCTTTGATTGCGTCAGCGTCTTCTTTAGAAACGCCTTCTTTGACTGGAGCTGGAGTTCCGTCAACGAGTGCTTTTGCTTCTTTAAGACCGAGACCTGTGATTTCACGAACAGCTTTGATGACGTTGATTTTACCAGCGCCAGCGTTTGTGAGGATTACGTCGAATTCAGTTTTCTCTTCAGCTGCTGCGCCTGCGCCAGCACCTGCAACTGCTACTGGAGCTGCTGCTGATACGCCGAATTCTTCTTCGATTGTTTTTACGAGTTCGTTAAGTTCGAGAACCGTCATTGATTTGAGGTCTTCGATGAATTGCTCTTTGTTGAAAGCCATTATGGTTTTCCTCCTTTGATGTTGTGAAAAAGTTTTTTTGAGTTACGCTACGCGACAAAAATTAAGCTGATTGCTCTTCTTTTTGTTCTGCGATTGCATTTGTTGCGACTGCGAGCCCACGGATTGGAGCTTGAAGTACGCTGAGAAGCATCGAGAGAAGACCATCGCGTGATGGAAGTTCTGCAAGGGCTTTGATTTCTTCGAGTGAAGAAACTTTACCTTCGATGATTCCGCCTTTAAGTTCGAGCGCTTTGTGCTCTTTCGAGAAGTCGTTCAAGATCTTCGCTGGAGCAATAACGTCTTCTTTAGAGAAGGCGATTGCTGTAGGACCAGTGAAGACTTCGTCAAGACCTTCGAAGTTCGACTGAGTAGCTGCGCGGCGAAGAAGACCGTTCTTGTAAACTTTGAACTCGATTCCAGCGTCACGGAGTGATTTACGGAGTGTAGTCACTTCTTCAACTGTAAGTCCACGGTAGTCAACAACAACTGTTCCAACGCTCGCTTGCATTTTCTCAGCGATTTCATCGACGAGTGCCGATTTCTGAGCTACGATTTTTTCGTTTGCCATGTGTTTGCACCTCCTAGTCAATTCTTATACCGGACGAGAGGCTGCTCTCCAAAAGAAATCCCTCGTATGAAGACATACGAGGGCGTAATTGTTTGAAAGTAAACCTGTGACAACAGGCTCAAGTTCGAGCAAAGACACCTCGGAAGGGTTTACGGACCGATGTCCACCTTCTGTCTACGGTAATCCAACATATTCGGTTGAACGTGTATTACTTTATCAGCGGTGTCACACGTTGTCAACAATTTATTTCAACAAGATTACTTAAGGAAATCTGCAGTCGCTACACGGATCCCAGGACCCATTGTAGATGAAAGCGAGATGTTTTTAAGGTAAGTTCCTTTTGCAGTAGCAGGCTTCACTTTCATGAGTGTTTCGAGAATTGTCTCGATGTTCTCAGAGAGTTTAGATGCTTCAAATGATTTCTTACCAACTGGAACGTGGATGTTACCAGCTTTATCAACACGGTATTCAACTTTACCAGCTTTGATATCCGCGATTGCTTTTTCTACGTCGAAAGTAACTGTTCCTGTTTTCGGGTTAGGCATGAGGCCTTTAGGTCCGAGAACACGACCAAGTTTACCAACCTCACCCATCATGTCAGGTGTCGCAACGATTACATCGAAGTCGAACCATCCTTGTTGGATTTTGTTGATGTACTCAGCGTCGCCAACGTAGTCTGCTCCAGCAGCTTCCGCTTCTTTCACTTTCTCACCTTTTGCGAAGACGAGAACTTTTTGTGTTTTACCAGTACCGTGTGGAAGTACAACGGCACCACGGATTTGTTGGTCTGCTTTCTTCGGATCTACGCCGAGACGGACAGCAACTTCGATTGTTTCATCGAATTTAGCAGTAGCTGTTTTTTGAACGAGCTCGACAGCTTCAGCGAGGTCGTATGACTTCGTGCGGTCAACAAGCTTAGCTGCTTCTTGGTGTTTTTTACCCATGATCTTTTCCTCCTTGTGGTTAGCGGAATTTCCTCCCACATAATGAAGGGATTGAAGGTGAGCAGTATTCACCGACAACCCCAGAGACTAGCAATTAGTCTTCGATTACAATACCCATACTACGTGCAGTACCTTCAACCATAAGCATCGCTGTTTCTACAGATGATGCGTTAAGGTCAGGCATTTTAAGTTCAGCGATTTCGCGAACTTTGTCACGCTTAACCGTTGCTACTTTCTTACGGTTTGGTTCACCAGAACCACTCTCGATACCAGCAGCTTTCTTCAAGAGAACTGCAGCTGGTGGAGTTTTCGTAATGAATGTAAACGAACGATCTTCGTATACCGTGATGACTACAGGAATAATCAATCCGGCTTGGTCTTGTGTACGAGCGTTGAACTCTTTACAGAATCCCATGATGTTAACACCTGCTTGACCAAGTGCTGGACCTACTGGTGGAGCTGGGTTTGCTTTACCAGCTGGGATTTGAAGTTTAACGAGTTTAGAAACTTTTTTCGCCACGAGACACACCTCCTTAAGTCTAAAATGTGGTTTCTTGGACGTTGTGCGCCCTCCCACTCAATCTATTAGGTCGAGTTTGTACCGAAATAAAGCACAACATCAAACATTTTCGATTGTACCATCCGTTTTACGGATTAGCAAGTGGGTTTAGTTAATTTTCTGAACTTGTTCGAAATCAAGCTCAATTTTTGTTTCACGACCGAACATGTCGACCACGACTTTGAGCTTCTCTTTGTCGGCTTCAATCTCGTCGATTGTTCCTTCAAAGTTCTCAAATGCGCCTTCTTTCACGCGGACAAGGTCACCGAGTTCATAGTTGTAACGATCTTTCTTCTCGATGAGTCCCATTTGTGACAAGACGTTTGTCACTTCGTCCGGTTGGAGTGGGATTGGTTTTGCCCCACCACCCGTTGAACCGAGGAAGCCGGTGACGTTTGGCGTGTTGCGGACAACATACCATGAATCGTCAGTCATGACCATCTCTACGAACACATAGCCCGGGAAACTTTTGACTTCACGTTCTTTGATTTTCTTCTCGCCACTCTTCAATGTGACTTCTTCTTGCGTCGTTTCAGTCGGGACGAGGACGCGGAAAATTTTATCTTCCATGTTCATCGAACCGATTCGACGTTCTAGGTTTTCTTTGACGTTATTCTCAAAACCTGAGTACGTCTGGACAACAAACCATTGTTTCTCCACGGCTTTCACCTCTTCCTTAGTTAATCAATAAATTGACGAGATAACTGACCCCAGTATCTACGCCGAACACGAACAGGCCAATCACGACAACAGTCGCGATGACAGTAATGGTATATTTCGTGAGTTCTTTACGAGTCGGCCAACTCGTTTTCTTCAACTCTTTCCATACGTCGCGCAAAAAGTTCATGGTAGCTTCCTCCTACATTGAATGCCAATCTACGTTACTTTGATTCCCGATGCAGCGTATGCGCGTTACAGCGGCGACAAAACTTCTTCATTTCAAGCCGTGTCGACACGCCATCTTTTTTTGTCGTCGAGTACTCTCGAGACCCGCATTCTGAGCAAGCGAGACTTACTTTCTTTGCCATTCATAAGCGCCCCTTTCGACTACTCTCTCTTAAAAAAGAGCGAAAAAAAAACGCCTCCTGTAAATGGCGTCTACGGACAAGGCGCTGCTTTTAAAGTATCACATAGGAGGCACGCGGTCAATAATCGGTTAGCTCGTGAGCATCCGGACGTCGACATGACGCTCGAATTTCTTCTTCACGCGCTGCAACGCATTATCGATCGATTTGACATGACGATCGAGGTCATCTGAAATCTCTTGATAAGAGCGCCCGTCTAAATAAAGACGCAAGACTTTCCGTTCGAGGTCACTCAAGATCTCATCCATCTTCGCTTCCATGAACGACTGTTCTTCCTGTGTCACGATCAATTCTTGTGGGTCAGTCGGATGTGGTGGCAAGATGACATCGAGCAACGTCCGGTCAGACTCTTCATCAAAAATTGGTTTATCGAGTGACACATATGAATTGAGCGGAATATGTTTTTGGCGTGTCGCCGTCTTGATTGCCGTGATCATCTGGCGGGTAATGCACATCTCGGCAAAGCTTTTGAATGACGCAAGTCGCTCGTCCTTATAATCACGCACACCTTTATAAAGGCCGATCATCCCTTCTTGGACGATGTCCTCATGATCTGCACCAATCAAAAAGTATGAACGTGCCTTCGCCCGCACAAAATACCGGTATCGTTCAATCAAAAACTCGAGCGCGTCGCTATCCCCTTCGTTGCGCGCCAATAAGACCAACTCTTCGTCTGACATTTTTTCAAACTGTTCGTACGGCCATCCGTTCATGCTCGTTACCCCCCCGGCGATTGATCCTGAACTATGTAAGGTTGTGTCCCATTATAGGGCTCCCTACTCCTATGCGTCAAACAAATTTCTAAAAATTCCGTCAATTGAATACTGTGTAACTCATATATGTAATAGTATACAACATTCCTTTGCAAAAAAATGTCAAAATCGAAACAAAGACGAGTCCATTTGATGAACTCGTCCGTGATTTCAATCACCTTTTGATTTGCGACGTCGCATTTCTTCAAACTTCGCTTGAATATGCGGTGGAATATCAATCGTCTTCCGATTCGCTTGTTCTTTCTCGAGCGACACGCGCTGTTGTTCAATCAATGTTTTCGCATGCTTCCAATCTTTCAACAGTTCGGTTGCCGGGACGCGCAATGCGCCTTGACCAAAGATGACCCACTGCTCCGTGAAATCGTTCGTCGCGACGAATAATGTAATGAGCCGGTCATCCACTAATTCATGGGCACGCCGCTCAATCCATTCGTCCGCCGTCTCATTCTCTTTCGTATAGACAACGTCGACCCGACTCCGCTTCTCTTTGGATTCACGACCATAACGCATATGGGCGTCAAACACGATGGTGACCTCTTTGCCGGACACAGCCTGATATTCTGCCATCGCCTCAATCAACAGATTACGTGCTTGTTCAAAATCTACGTCGCGGAGACTTCTCAAGTGAGGCCACGCGCCGATGATATTATATCCGTCGACAAGAAGGAGCTCACGCTTCAGGATACTCATGCCAATGGATGACGTGAGCGATGCACCTCATACAGGAGGAGCGCCGCTGCAACAGATGCATTGAGTGACGTGACATGACCGACCATCGGTAAATGAACAAGGAAGTCGCACGATTCGCGCACGAGTCGGCTCATCCCTTTGCCCTCACTTCCAATGACCACAACGAGTGGCATATTTCCATCCAATCGACGATAGTCCTGACTTTCTTTCGCATCGGTCCCGACGACCCACAATCCTTTTTCCTTCAACTCTTCAAGTGTCCGTGTCAAGTTCGTCACACGCGCCACCGGAATATGCTCAATGGCCCCGGTCGAGGCTTTGGCAACCGTTTGAGTCAAACCGACCGAGCGACGTTTCGGAATGATGATCCCATGTGCGCCAACAGCATCGGCGGTCCGTAAAATCGAACCGAGATTGTGCGGGTCTTCGAGCTCATCTAGTAAAATGAAGAGCGGTGTCTCATCTTTCGAAGCTGCGAGAGCGAACATGTCTTCGACTGTTTTGTATTCATAAGCCGCAACCGCCGCAACGACTCCTTGGTGATGTTCACTGCCAGCCATCTTCTCAAGTTTCGTTTTTGGGACGAATGACACTTGGACCGATGCTTCGTTCGCCATCGCGATGATTTGAGCGAGTGGTCCCTTTTGCTGACCTTCCATAATGAATACTTTATTCATATCCCGACCACTTCGCAGTGCCTCGAGTACCGGGTTACGACCGTAAAGGAAGTCAATCCCTTCCTCCATCACATCGACTTCCTTATAGTCAGGGCGTTCTGCCTTTTGGCGACGCGCGCGATCTGGTCGTTCCCCACGAGGGCGGTCAAACGTTCGTTTCTCCGCTCCCCGATTTCCGTCATGTCGTTTCGGTCGACTCGGCTTCGAGTCGTTCGAACGCTTGTTTGATGAGTTCTTCAAGACGATCCCTTCTTTCTGTCAAATAGATATACCCAATCAATGCCTCGAACGCCGTGGAATAACGATACGTGTGCACATCGACCCGCTTTGGAACCGATCCGGATTTCGCATTCTTTCCACGTCTGACGACAGCCTGTTCCTCTTCTGTCAACGCATCCGTCTCTAACCAAAATGTCACGACGCTCGCCTGCGCTCGTGCATTGACGTAGCGGACCGCACCCCGGTGTAAGTCATTCGGGCGCGTCAATCCTTTCTCGAGCAGGCGTCTCCGTACAGCCATTTCGTATACCACGTCTCCCATGTAAGCGAGCGCAAGGGCATTCATTTGTTTCGGTTGCATCATAACCGCTTCCACCGAACCCCTTGGGCCGTGTCTTCGAGTTGGATGTTTTGTTCTTTTAGTAAATCACGAATCTCGTCGGCCCGAGCAAAATTACGTGCCGCCCGTGCGTCGTTCCGTTCTTGAATCAATTGGTCGATCTCGGCATCCAATAGTTCTTTTTCTTCTGCCAACGTCAAGCCGAGGACACCCGTCAATTCATCAAATAGCGACAGAACCTGTTCAAGCGTCGCTTTGGCCACATGATCGGCCTTCGCATAAATGTTCGCTTCCCGTGCCAAGTCAAAGAGGACGGTCACGGCGTTGGCCGTATTGATATCATCATCCATTGACTCGATGAATGACGCCTTGATGGATTCAAGCTTCCGTTCCATCGACTCGCTCGCCTCTCCAAGTCCGGCTGTGACCGACAAGCGATATTCAATATTCTGATAGGCTTCCTTGATTCGGCTCCAGCCGTTCGCCGCTTGTTCAATCAATTCACGGCTATAGTTGATCGGATGACGATAATGGACGGACAACATGAAGAAGCGCAGGACCATCGGGTCGACTTCTTTCAACGCCTCATGGACGAGGAGGAAGTTTCCGAGCGACTTGGACATCTTCTCATTTTCAATGTTGATGAAGCCATTATGCAACCAATAGTTAGCGAACTTCGCATGGTTGCAAGCTTCTGACTGAGCAATCTCGTTCTCGTGGTGTGGGAATTTCAAATCATGACCGCCCGCGTGAATATCAATCGTTGTCCCGAGATGTTTTTTCGCCATCGCCGAGCATTCGATATGCCAGCCCGGACGTCCTTTGCCCCACGGACTATCCCATGATGGTTCATCCGGTTTAGCCGCTTTCCATAAGACGAAGTCGAGCGGGTCTTCTTTCTTCTCCCCGACATCGACACGTGACCCGGCCCGCAAATCTTCAATCGATTGCTGACTCAGCTTCCCGTACGTCTCAAACTTCTTCGTCCGGAAATACACGTCTCCTTCTGATTCATAAGCGAACCCTTCCGTCTCTAATTGACGAATGAACTCGATGATTTCTTCCATCGTATCGGTAACACGCGGATGCACGTCTGCCGGTTGAACGTTAAGTGCCCCTGTATCTGCTAAATACGCCTCGATATAGCGATTCGTTAGCGTCTCCGTGTCTTCTCCTAATTCATTCGCCGTACGAATGATCTTGTCATCCACGTCTGTGAAGTTCAAGACGTATTTGACCTCGTACCCACGATACGTCAAGTAGCGGCGGACCGTGTCGAAGGCGATCGCCGGTCGGGCGTTTCCGACATGAATGTAGTTATAAACGGTCGGACCGCATACGTACATCGATACTTTACCCGGAACAATCGGGACAAACGGTTCTTTTTTATTCGTGAGACTGTTGTACAGCTGAATCATGTGTCTTCTCCTCCATCCGCTTTTCAAGCGTCGCTAATTTTTGTTGTAGTTCATCCACTGCCGCTTCTAAGCGTTCTTGGCATTCGCGGTCCGGATCTGGGAAACGATGATCTAGATCATGTTGCTTCACACGCTTACCGTTTCGAATGACGACACGACCTGGAATCCCGACCACGGTCGAATCAGACGGCACATCGTTCAATACGACCGAGCTCGCTCCGATTTTGACGCAATCGCCGACCGTGATGTTCCCAAGTACTTTCGCCCCCGCTGAAATAAGCACGTCACTCCCGATTGTCGGGTGACGCTTCCCTTTCTCTTTCCCCGTTCCACCCAGGGTGACGCCTTGATAGATGGTGACGTCATTCCCGATAATCGCCGTCTCACCGATGACGACACCGAAACCGTGATCGATGAACACGCGGTCCCCAAGGACTGCCCCCGGATGAATTTCAATTCCGGTCAACCAACGACTGAACTGGGCTAATAATTTGGCCACCAGTTTCACGTTACGTTTCCATAATCCGTGCGCGATGCGGTGTGCCCATATGGCGTGAAGGCCTGGGTAAGTCAGTGCCACTTCTACTTTCGAACGAGCGGCAGGGTCTAGTTCCAGGACAGTCCGCAAGTCTTCGCGTACACTGCTCCAAAATCCCATAATCGATATCTCCTTTTCTTATACAAAAACAAAGACGCCCCTGTGCCAAGGCACAGAGACGCCGTAAGCGCGGTTCCACTCTGTTTGGGAAAATGCGTTCCCCTCTCAAGTCTCGTTAACGCCGAGTCACGGCCTCGACTACATATCGCCGAGACGGCTCCGAGGTGCACTTCTTCGGGGGACACATCTAGAACTCCCAGCCTAGGTTCTAGTCTCTGCAACGTGTCGTACCGCTTACTTTCCTCATCGATGCCTTTATTACGCTAATAAAGTTGTCAGACGCTTCAACACACGCTCTTTTCCGATTAACGAAATGGCGTTCGGGAGTTCCGGTCCATGTGTTTGCCCTGTCGTAGCGACACGGATCGGCATGAACAAGTTCTTCCCTTTTTGACCGGTCGCTTTTTGCGTCGCTTTCGTCGCCGCTTTAATCGCTTCCGGTGTGAAGTCTTCGATTGCTTCGAGCTGCTGTTTGAACTCTGCAAGAACAGCAGGTACCGTTTCACCTGAAAGGACAGCGTTCGCTTCCTCGTCATACTCGATTTCATCTTTGAAGAACAAGTCTGTCAACGCGACGATTTCTGCTCCGTGCGTCATTTGTTCTTTATACAATGCAATCAAGTTTGTCGCCCAATCCGCTTCCTCAACAGATACCGCCTCGGGTAATCGTCCTGCTTCTTGTAAGAATGGTAAACTGAGTGCCACCACTTCGTCAAGCGTGGCCTTCTTCATGTATACACTGTTGATCCAAGAAAGTTTTTGTTGGTCAAAAACCGCCGGACTCTTCGACAAACGTTTCGCATCAAACATTTCAATGAACTCTTCTTTTGAGAAGATTTCTTCTTCCCCGACGGGTGACCAGCCAAGGAGCGAAATGAAGTTGAAGAGCGCTGCTGGCAAGTAACCAAGATCCGCATATTGTTCGATGAACTGAATAATCGATTCGTCCCGTTTTGATAACTTCTTATGTTGGTCATTGTAGATGAGCGTCATGTGACCGAATTCAGGATAGTCCCAACCAAGTGCGTCATAGACCATCATCTGTTTTGGTGTGTTCGCGATATGGTCGTCCCCACGCAACACGTGACTGATCTTCATCAAATGGTCGTCCACGACAACTGCGAAGTTGTACGTTGGAATGCCGTCCTGTTTCACGATGACCCAGTCACCGAAATCTTTCGATTCAAACGAGACGTCTCCTTTGACGACATCTGTCCATTTATACGTCACGCCTTCCGGCACACGAATCCGAATAGACGGTTTACGCCCTTCCGCTTCAAACGCTTCACGTTCTTCAACAGTGAGGTTACGGTGCGCACCCGAGTAACGTGGTGCCTCCCCACGTGCGATTTGTGCTTCACGCTCTGCTTCAAGCTCCTCCGAGGTCATGTAGCATTTATAAGCAAGGCCTTTGCTCATCAACTCATTGACGTACTTCTCATAAATCGCAAGACGCTCCATTTGATAATATGGACCGTAGTCTCCGTCACGCCCTGGACCTTCATCCCAGTCGATGCCGAGCCATTCCAAGTATTTCATCTGACTCTCGACACCGTTCAACACATTCCGTTTCTGGTCAGTGTCTTCAATCCGAAGAATCATTTTTCCGCCAGCATGGCGAGCAAATAAGTAGTTAAACAACGCAGTCCGCGCATTTCCGATATGGAGATGCCCCGTCGGACTAGGCGCATAGCGTACACGCACTTCACTCATAATAGTTCCACCTTTCTTCTCTTCTGCCCAAATAGTATACCATTTCTGTCAAGCCCGGTTGAGTAAGATGACCGCTTGCGCCGCAATCCCTTCTTCGCGTCCCGTGAAGCCCAGTTTCTCCGTCGTCGTCGCTTTCACGTTCACCTGCTCGATGTCCGCCTCAAGAAGTTCAGCGATGACCGCTCGCATCTCATCAATGTAAGGACGAAGTTTCGGACGTTGTGCCATGACCGTCGCATCTACATTTCCGAGAACGTACCCTTGGTCTTTCACGAGCTGCCAGACGTGACGAAGCAATACTTTCGAATCCGCATCTTTAAATTCCGGGTCCGTATCCGGGAAGTGCTTTCCGATATCACCTGCCGCAATTGCTCCAAGTGCCGCATCCGCAATCGTATGGAGTAACACGTCCGCATCAGAATGACCGAGCAGTCCGCGCTCATGTGGAATCTCAATCCCTCCTAAGATTAACGGACGTCCTTCTGCAAATGCGTGTACATCAAACCCTTGACCAATTCTCATTGTAATTCCTCCTCCGCTAAAATCGCGTCGCCGAACAATAAATCTTCGGGCGTCGTCATTTTGATGTTGTGATAGTCCCCAAGGACCACTTGTACCGATTCGCCGAGCCACTCAAACAAACTGGCATCATCCGTGCCCATTACTTGTTGTTCGACCGCTCGTTCATGTGCCGCCAAAATCGCTTTCGCCTGAAAGGCTTGCGGCGTTTGTGCCAACCATAAGTTTTCACGGGGAACGGTGCGTTCGATGTGATGACGTTGAACTTGTTTGACCGTATCTTTAACGGGTACCGCCAAGATGGCACCACCTTGCCGTGCCGCTTCAGCCACTTGATGCAACTGTTCACGTTTCACAAACGGACGGGCACCGTCATGAATCATCACAATCGTATCGGGTGCAACAACCTTCAGTCCTGCATGGACACTCTGTTGTCGTTCTTCCCCTCCTGCTACGTATGTAACCGGCGTCTTCATCTGTGACGTTATCTCCTCGAACCAGTCCCGTTCTTCCGGCCGGATGGCTAACACAATCCGTTCGCACCACGGATCGGTATCGAACGTCTGTAACGTCCAAGCGATAATCGGTTTGTCACGGAGTGTCAGCATGAGCTTATTCGCATCCGCACCCATCCGTTTCCCTCTCCCGGCAGCCGGGATGACAACTGTATAAGCTACCATGTAAATACCTCTCTTCGTGAAAAAAGAGAGCGCTCTCGCGTCTCTTTTTGATCCGTTATTCCGGACGGGCAAAAATCATACGTCCTGCAGACGTTTGTAAGACACTCGTCACAACGACAGGGAGCGTCTTCGAAATCAATTTACGTCCGCCCTCCACGACGACCATCGTCCCGTCCTCAAGGTAAGCAACCCCTTGATTCTGTTCTTTTCCTTCTTTAATAACTGTCACGACCATCTCTTCACCAGGAATGACAATCTGTTTGACAGCGTTCGCCAAATCATTGATGTTCAAGACCGGTACATTTCGAACCTCACACACTTTATTTAAGTTGTAGTCATTCGTAACGACAATCCCGTTTTTCAGTTCAGCCAGTTTGATCAATTTGATGTCGACTTCCGGTACATCTTCAAAGTCTCCATCATAGATCTCAACCTGGATGCGCTTGTTTTCTTGAAGTTCCTTCAAAATGTCCAGTCCACGACGTCCACGATTCCGCTTCAACGTATCCGATGAGTCGGCGATGTATTGCAGTTCGCCGATGACGAATTGTGGCACAATCAATGTCCCTTCCACGAATCCAGTCGTCGCAATATCCGCGATTCGACCGTCGATGATGACGCTCGTGTCTAAAATCTTATCATTCGAGCGTTGGACTGGTTCAGCCGCAGGCTTATCCCGTTCACTCTTCACAAATAGTTTGATCCATTCGTTACGCTTCCGATAGCCGACCGCGAAACCAAAGTAACCAAACAGGGCCGTGACAAAAATCGGGACGATTTTACTCAGTAAGAAGATATTCGTGACTTCAAGCGATACACTGATCAAAAAGGCAATCAAGAGCCCAATGATAAGACCGATCGAACCGAATAAGATATCCCCTACGGGTAAACGGACGAGCCGTTCTTCGACAAAACGAATAAATGCAACAACACCATCTGTTAAGAATAAACTAAGAATGAAGAAGATAAGTCCACCAATCAAACTTGCTACGTATGGAATCGTTAACCACTCCGGCACATTCATGCCAAGGTCTGCTAATAAAAGCGTCGCTTCGATGATTCCGAACCAACCCACAACGAGTCCAATCAAAATAAATCCGATTCGTACAGCAATCTTCACTCATTCCACCTCCTTCTATATGAAATAAAATTTCAAAAAATAACACTTCCATTGTAACACGATTTTTTCAATCACGTTCGTTACAAAGCGTTAAAAACTGCCAGTGGCGACCCGTTAGAACGGAATCGCCAACTGGAGTGCTTCGTCCACTGTCCCGACCCCGACGACTTCAATCCCTGCCGGAGCGGTCCATCCCCCCATGTTATTTTTCGGGATGATGGCCCGTGTAAAACCTAGTTTCGCCGCCTCGGCGACACGTTGCTCGATTCTTGAAACCCGTCGCACTTCCCCGGTCAATCCGACCTCACCGATGCAGACATCCGTCGGACGGGTCGGACGATCGCGGAAACTCGAGGCGATCGAGATACAAATCGCAAGGTCAATCGCCGGCTCGTCCAGTTTGACGCCACCGGCTGCTTTCAAGTACGCATCCTGCGTCTGAAGCAAGAGACCGGAACGTTTCTCAAGCACGGCCATGAGAAGCGCGACTCGGTTTTGATCGATGCCCGTTGCCATACGTCTCGGGTTCCCGAACGATGTCGGAGAGATGAGTGCTTGGAGTTCCACAAGTACCGTCCGTGTCCCTTCCATTGAGGCAACGACGGTCGAGCCTGATACGCCCCCGGTGCGCTCCTCTAAGAATATTTCGGACGGATTGAGCACTTCCTCAAGCCCGCTCTCTTTCATCTCGAAAATGCCAATCTCGTTCGTCGACCCAAAACGGTTTTTCACCGCCCGTAAAATACGGAACGTATGATGACGTTCCCCTTCAAAGTAAAGTACCGCATCGACCATATGCTCGAGTAAACGAGGACCAGCAATCGATCCTTGCTTCGTCACGTGACCGACGATGAAGACGGCGATCCCTCGCGTTTTCGCAATTTTCATGAGGGCGGCCGTACATTCTCGAACTTGCGACACGCTCCCTGGCGCTGATTGAATCTCATCCATGTATACCGTTTGAATCGAGTCAATGATGACAAATCCGGGTTGCTCCTCATCAATAACCCGTTCAATCATCAACATGTCCGTCTCAGCGAGTACGAACAAGTCATCCGTTGGTAAGCCGAGCCGTTCCGCACGCAGTTTCGTCTGTTTGAGCGATTCCTCTCCCGAGATGTACAGCACCTTTTTACCACTATGGGCTAAGTGAGCGCTGACCTGTAGCAAGATTGTTGATTTCCCAATCCCTGGGTCCCCTCCGACTAAGACGAGTGAACCTGGGACAATTCCTCCACCGAGCACGCGGTCAAATTCACGGCTATTCGTATGCACACGCGTCTCTTCTTGTGAGACGACGTTTGCTAAACGTTCCGGTTTCAATTGTCGCGATGAACTATGCACAAAGGCCGCTCCACGTTTGGCCTTCTTCTCTTCTACAAACTCTTCGACGAGCGTATTCCATTCATTACAACCCGGACAGCGTCCCATCCACTTGGCTGATTCATATCCGCACGATTGGCAGACGTATTTCGTTTTAATTTTGGCCATAAGTTCCCTTCCTGTCTAAAAAAAGCTCCCTCTAAACGACGAGGGAGCTGAATGATTTACTGAACTACACCTTCGTTACGAACGACGAACTCTCCATCTTGTACGTCGAGCGCAACTTTACTGCCTTTAGCGATTGTACCGCCGAGCATCGCTTCTGAGAGACGGTCCTCCACTTCCCGTTGAAGGGCACGACGGAGAGGGCGAGCCCCGTATTCCGGATCGTAACCGACATCGGCAATTTTATCGAGTGCCGCATCCGTCAAGCTGAAATCAACACCTTGCTCGGCGAGACGTTTCTTAAGTGTCTCTGCCATAAGTTTGATGATTTCTTGAATGTGCTCTTTTTGAAGTGAATGGAATACTGTGATTTCATCAATCCGGTTCAAGAACTCAGGTCGGAACGCTTTCTTCAATTCCTCGAGCACTTTGTCCTTCATTTCTGTATACTCACGTTTCACATCATCTTCCACTGTGAATCCTACATATTTGTTTCGTTGAAGCGCTGCGGCTCCGACGTTAGACGTCATGATGATGACGGTGTTTCGGAAGTCGACGGTGCGACCTTTCGAATCCGTCAAGCGACCGTCGTCTAACACTTGAAGCAAGATGTTGAATACTTCTGGGTGCGCTTTTTCGATTTCATCGAGTAGGATAACCGAGTACGGTTTCCGACGCACTTTTTCAGTCAATTGACCGCCTTCTTCGTAACCAACATAACCAGGAGGCGAACCGACGAGACGGCTCGTCGCATGTTTTTCCATGTACTCGGACATGTCGATTCGAATGATGGCATCTTCATCGCCAAACATCGCTTCGGCAACTGCACGGGCGAGCTCTGTTTTCCCGACTCCGGTCGGTCCGAGGAAGATGAATGACCCGATTGGACGTTTCGGATCTTTCAATCCGGCCCGGGCGCGACGGATGGCGCGGGAAATGGATTTCACCGCATCGTCTTGACCGATGACACGGTTGTGAAGAATCGATTCGAGTTTGAGGAGACGGTCTGTCTCTTCTTCGGCAATCTTCGTGACCGGTACACCTGTCCAGTTCGCAACAACTTGAGCGATATCTTCTTTCGTCACTTCAAGTTTTTCGTTCCCTTGCTTGTTCTGCCACTCTGCTTTCAACTCTTCTAACTCATCGCGTAACTTCTGTTCCGTATCGCGAAGGGAAGCTGCTTTTTCAAACTCTTGGCTTTGAACGGCAGAGTCTTTCTCTTTACGAATCGATTCGAGACGGGATTCCAACTCTTTCAAATTCGGTGGTGCCGTGAATGAACGAAGTCGTACTTTCGATGCCGCCTCGTCGACGAGATCGATCGCCTTATCCGGCAAGAAACGATCGGAGATATAACGGTCTGAAAGGACGACCGCCTCGTGAATCGCCGTATCTGTAATCGTCACACGGTGGTGTGCTTCATAGCGATCGCGTAACCCGAGTAAGATTTGTTCAGCTTCTTCTGTTGTCGGTTCGTTCACTTGAATCGGTTGGAAGCGGCGCTCAAGCGCTGCATCTTTTTCGATGTACTTTCGGTATTCATCAAGTGTAGTCGCCCCGATACATTGAAGTTCGCCGCGAGCCAATGACGGTTTGAGGATGTTCGACGCATCGATTGCACCTTCTGCACCACCCGCACCGATCAATGTATGCAACTCATCAATAAAGAGAATGACGTTACCGGCTTGACGAATTTCATCCATCACTTTTTTCAAGCGATCTTCGAATTCACCACGATATTTCGTACCTGCGACGAGTGTACCCATATCGAGCACCATGACGCGTTTGTTGCGAAGCGTTTCAGGTACCTCGTTGTTGATGATTTGCTGAGCGAGACCTTCGACGACCGCTGTTTTCCCGACGCCTGGTTCCCCAATTAGAACCGGGTTGTTCTTCGTCCGACGCGACAACACCTCGATGACACGTTGAATTTCGCCTGCGCGTCCGATGACCGGATCTAAACGAGACTCGCGCGCTTGTTGTGTCAAATCGCGTGCCAATCCGTCAAGCGTTGGTGTTGCGGCGCTCGCCCCAGGTTGCGAAGCATTTGAAGACGACTCCGTGTTCCCGAGAAGTTGTAACACTTGTTGACGTGCTTTCGTCAAACTGATTCCAAGGTTATTGAGGACGCGTGCCGCGACCCCTTCTCCTTCGCGAATCAATCCTAGAAGGATGTGTTCCGTTCCGACGTAAGAGTGTCCCAATTTTCGAGCCTCATCCATCGAGAGCTCAATGACCTTTTTCGCACGCGGTGTGTAATGAATCGTCGACCCGTTCTCCGAACCGCGACCAATCAATGATTCTACTTCTTGTTGGATTTTTTCAGAGGTCAATCCGAGGGCGAAGAGCGCTTTTGCCGCAATCCCTTCTCCTTCACGAACCAATCCTAATAAAATATGTTCTGTACCAATATTATGATGGCCAAGACGTACGGCTTCCTCTTGTGCTAAAGCTAATACGCGTTGTGCTCGTTCTGTAAATCGTCCAAACATCATTGACATAACCTCCTTATAGTTGGATCAAACTAAGCCTTGATCTAACGTTCGACGAACAAGTGTCGCTCGTTCTCGATCTCGTTCTTGCGTAGATAATGTTTTCCCGAAATGTTTTTGTAGAAAACCTGATTGTAACCGAACGATGAGTTCATGAAACTTCGGCGGACTCCAATCAGACAAAATTCCTAGGTCACTCGCTAAATGTAAATCAGATAGCCGCTCAATGGCTTCGGTAGAAGAAAGAAGTTTGGCATATCGTAAAATACCATATGACCGATAAAACCGATCCTCTAATTCTTCTTGTCGATGTGCGATGAGCTCTTCACGCGCATGACGTTCTGCTTGAATCACTTGTTCTGTCACTTCCATAAAGTCAGCTAACAGCTGTGATTCATGACTGCCCAATGTCCGCTGATTTGAAAGCTGGAACAACCGTCCTGCCGCATCGCTACCTTCTCCGTAACGACCTCGAATCGTATAGCCAAGTTTTCGAAGCTCTCGCAAAATGGGGCTGATTCGACCCGTTAACGTGAGTCCCGGTAAGTGTAACATGACCGAGGCCCGGAGTCCGGTTCCGATATTGCTTGGGCATGTCGTCAAGTAGCCTAACTGTTCGTCAAAGGCGTAGGAGAGTGATTCTGCGCACAATGCGTCTACTTGATTCGCTATTTCAAACGCCTCTTTCACTTGATAACCTGGGAGTAAGGTCTGAATTCGTAAATGATCTTCTTCGTTAATCAACACACTGATGGTTTCATCTTCACTTAAAAAGACTGCACTTTCTTCGTTTGCCGCAACGGCCGGACTAATCAAGTGTTTCTCCATCAACGCCTGCCGGGTGACTTCATCATAATCACGCATATGAAGATATTCAAATCCCTTTAACCCACGTAACCGCCCTTCGAGACGATCACACAGTTGACGTTCTCCTTCTTTAGAGAGGACCGGCGAAAACACAGTGTCTTTGACGTTACGTGCCAGTCGGATTCTTGTGGAGACGACCAGGTCATCCAATTTGGCACGCTCTTTCATTTTTGGACCAAGTGGATGTGTTAGGAACGTTTCCATTAGACATCACCTTGCCCTTCTAATTGCTTCATTTCTTTTTGAATACGTGCTGCTCGTTCATAATCTTCTTGTTCGACAGCGCGGGTCAACTCCCCTGCCAACTTTTCGAGTCGCTCTTCGATTCGTTCATGAGGTGTACGTAACTGGTCAGGGACCGAACCGATGTGATGATCATGTCCTTGTTGATATTGACGTGTGATTTTAATCAGTTCATCACGAAATACGGTATAACACGTAGCACATCCTGCTTTTCGTACACGTAATAAATCTTGGCGCGTCATCTGACAGGTTGGGCAACGCTTTACGACCGGGACATAGCCCGTCATAAGTTCTACCGTACATTGTCGACATAGCCGTTTTTTTACGGGTACGTCCTTTTCCATGACAACGACTTCATTGACAGCCGGTCGTTGTTTACAACGTTCGCATAGCATACGACTTACCCTCCATTACGATAACGAAGTACTTTCATCAGCGCGAGTAGTTGTTGACGTCGAATATAGGAGCGATCGTCAACTTGTAAGTTCAATGCTTCATCTGATAAGAGATGATAAATCAACTGCGCCTCTTGTTCGTGCATCATCTGTTCTTCAACCAATCGAATCAGCACATTTTCAACGAGCTGTTCGTTCAAACGTGGATGTTCATGAATGACATCCATCAAACTAGAGAGAACATCTTGTTTTTCGTGTAAAATGACGCGTCGAATACGAATATATCCGCCACCGCCACGTTTACTTTCTACTAAATATCCTTTTTCGACGGTAAAACGTGTGTTGATGACGTAATTAATTTGGGATGGGACACATTCGAATCGTTGTGCGATATCTTGACGTTTGATTTCAATCGCATTTGCCTGACTTTCCTTCAAGACTTGCTTCAAATACTGTTCGATGACATCCGAAATATTTCTCATCTCCACCACCCTCTGACCATCTTTGACTTTTGACTATATTTTATCATTGATTTAAAAAAAGGCAAACGAAAAGCGATGCCTCTCGTTCGAGAGCATCGCTAAAACAAAAAAAACGACCGAGCGTATGCTCGGTCGTCCTGCGTTGTTGCCTGGCAACGTCCTATCCTCACAGGGGGAGATCCCCCAACTACTTTCGGCGCTGAGACGCTTAACTTCTGTGTTCGGC
>NZ_JACSJL010000012.1:0-43930 GCF_018617075.1 Exiguobacterium sp. s123
CCGTTCCCATGCCGAACACGGAAGTTAAGCGTCTCAGCGCCGAAAGTAGTTGGGGGATCTCCCCCTGTGAGGATAGGACGTTGCCAGGCCAACGCAGAAGACGATCAAGCATATGCTTGATCGTCTTTTTTCATATTTTTATAGTTTAGGAGGAATAACAGATGGCTCCTGCTCGGGAAAATCCGTTTACATTTTTAGAGGTTCTGGAACAGCATGTTCGCGAGCACCGCGTCTCTTTCCACGTACCAGGTCATCATAACGGTACGGTGATGGATGATCGCTTACCTGATGCATTCGTAAAGGTCATGCCTTACGACTTGACCGAGCTAGCGCATTTAGATGATTTGCACGATGCCTCGGGAATCATCGAGCAAGCAGAATGTGCATTGGGTAAGTTGTATGAGAGTAAAAGTAAATGGCTTGTCAACGGATCGACTGCGGGAAATTGGAGTATGCTCGCGGCAACAGTGAAACGTGGTGAACGGGTATATGTTCAACGGAACTCACATAAATCGATTTGGAACGCGATCGAGTGGTTAGGATTAAAGCCAGTCTTACTAACGCCTACCATTGAACGTGGCACAGGCATCCCGACTGTCGTGACATTAGATACGATCGAACAGGCCATTCAAGAATTTCCTGGAGGGAAAGCCGTCATGTTGACGTCTCCGACCTATTACGGGGATATGGCAGACATTCGAACGATTTCGGACTATTTGACATCATTCGACATTCCATTGCTCGTCGATGAGGCACACGGCGCTCATTTGATTCATCCACAGTTGCCACGTCGCTCTGCAATCTTCGAAGGCGCGAGCGCAGTCGTGCAGTCCGCTCATAAAACGTTGCCTGCCCTCACTATGGGGGCTTGGGTTCACTATAAAGATCATATCGATGAAGCGCGCTTGAAGCATGCATTATCTTCTTTTCAGACTTCGAGTCCGTCTTATCTCGTCATGGCTTCATTGGATTATGCTCGTTCTTATCTAGAACGTTTAACGGATGAGGAATGGTCCGCAATCCAAAAAAGCCATGCACAATTTGTTCTTGAATTAAAACGAGCTGGTTTTGTTGTAAAAGTCGGAGATGACTTTACGAAAGTGACGATTCTGACTTATCCAAAGAATGGATTGATCTTTAGTCAGCATCTCGCCTCAATCGGCATAGACATCGAGTTAGCGGCAGTCGATCATGTGTTATTCTGCTTGCCATTAAGGGAAATAAAGAAACAGGAAATCGAGCATTGGATCAAATTAATAAAAAAAGCATCTACCCATGTGCCGATCATTGAAGACGATGAAACGATCTTTCCCTTCCCACAAACCGAGCGCGTGTCTGAACTCTATACGTCTGAAACAGCTCTTCCAATGCAACGAGTCCTTTTCGACCAAGCAATCGGATTGATTTCAGCAGAGACGGTGATTCCATATCCACCAGGTATTCCATGGATTCTAAAAGGAGAGCGGATTACAGAAGAAAAAATCCGGGTGCTCCGGGAATGGATTTCTTTAGGGAGGAAGCTTCAAGCTAGTAAGCATGTTATGATAGAGCAAATTGACGTTATTGTAGAGGAGTTTTAAAACGTGAACGGAATGTTTATAACGGTTGAAGGACCTGATGGATCAGGAAAGTCCACACAGCTTCAATTATTAGTAGAAAACTTAAAGCAAAAAGGATATGACATTGTCGTGACCCGAGAACCCGGAGGAACAACGGTCGGGAATCAGATTCGCGAAGTGTTATTATCGCCGGATCACCATGAGATGACCCCACGCGTGGAGATGATGCTCTATGCCGCGTCACGGGCACAGAACGTGGAACAAGTGATTCGTCCAGCGTTAGAGCGGGGCGCGATTGTCCTCTGCGACCGGTTCATCGATGCATCCATTGCTTATCAAGGATATGGATTGCAGTATGACCTTGATCAGATTCGCTCATTAAATGAATGGGCAACGAATGGTCTCACACCCGATCTAACCTTTTTATTTGATTTAAACCCGGAACGGGCAAGTGCACGTATGAAAGATCGGGGACAGCTTGATCGAATCGAGAGTCGTGATCAAGCATTCCATGAGCGTGTCTATGCAGGATTCCAAACGTTACTGAAACAGTATCCAGAACGAATCGTTCGGATTGATGCTGATCAATCGATTGAATGCATTCAGGATGAGGTACTTGATTATACAATTGAACGACTACAACAAGGAGGCGTACAAATATGATGAAAATGGTAATTGCAATCGTACATGATAAGGATAGCGCACGTTTGTCCGACGCACTCGTCGAGCAAGATTTCCGCGCGACAAAGTTAGCCACGACGGGTGGATTTTTAAAAGAAGGTAATACAACGTTTATGATGGGGATTCCACAAGAGCGTCTTGATGATTTGATGGATGTGATTCAATCGAACTGCTCGAGTCGCGACCAAATGATTACGCCGATCTCACCGATGGGAGGACATGCGGATTCATATATTCCTTACCCGGTCGAAGTACAAGTCGGAGGGGCGACGGTATTCGTCTTGCCGATCGAAGGATTCCATCAGTTTTAATGGGAGTTGGGCATATGCGTTTTCAAGAATTGAGCGAGTCGCAAACTGTCGTTTCTCGCATCATTCAAAATTCAATCGTTTCGAATAAAGTGGGGCACGCGTATATCTTCTCAGGAGATTATGAGCCTTATTTACTTGATACAGCCACATTGTTCGCCAAAGCCTTATTTTGTGAATCACCAGATGGTGCAGAGCCTTGTGGAGTGTGTCGAAACTGTCGGCGCATGGATTCTAAAAATATCGTCGACTACATTGAAGTGGAGCCGGACGGTGCGAGTATTAAAAAAGAACAAATCCAGCAATTGCTCAGTGATTTATCACTACGAGGTGCTGAAGGTGATCGCCAAGTGTACGTCATTCATCAAGCGCACAAGATGACGACTCAAGCGGCGAACAGTCTATTGAAGTTCTTTGAAGAACCGGGTGTAGGTAAGCTTGCTATTTTAGTGACGACACAACCACAGTTGCTTCTTCCGACGATTCGTTCGCGCGCGCAACAACTTGCTTTTCGTCCAATCGACCGAGCTCAGTTGGCGCAAACAATGTCAGAAGAACTGTCCTGTACGTATGATTTGGCATACCTTGCCTTGACCGTTTATCCGAAATGGGATGACGCGAAAGAGGCACTTGAGCAGGAGTGGTTTGTACAGGCGTACGGGCTAGTGGTACAATTAATTGAAGTATTGACGAAACGACCTCAAGAGTTGCTCTTGTTCGCACAAGAAAAATGGTTAGGGCATTTCAAAGGACGGAATGAGTTGCGAGTAGGTCTTGAATTATTCGAACATTGGCTGGAGGAGGCACTTCATTTAAAAGTGCGAGATACGTATGCTCCGAAGCTATTTAAGAATGAGGCTGCCTTGTACAACGCGTTTATCCAAAATCGATCTGTCACCAAGCTTACACATGCGATTGAAAGTGTACATGCGGCCATTCGGCGACTTGAGGCAAACGTCAATCCTCAATTAACATTCGAACGACTTTCGTTCGATTTGCAGAAAGGATAGAAGCGCGTGCTTGAAGTAGTTGGAGTCCGTTTTAAAGAAGCGGGAAAAATCTATTACTTTTCACCAGGCGATGCAACGCTTAAACGTGGGGACCATGTCATCGTTGAAACGGTACGTGGCATTGAGTATGGGGAAATCGTCCAAGTCAACAAGCAGCTCGGCGAAGACGAAGTCGTCCTGCCGTTGAAGACAATCCTTCGTGTCGCGGACCAAAAGGATGCGGATATCGTACGCGATAATCGACTGGCAGCCGTTGATGCTCACGCCGTCTGTGAAGAAAAAATTCGAGAACATCAATTAGAAATGAAGCTAGTTGATGTTGAGTATACATTTGATCGCAATAAAGTGATCTTTTATTTTACTGCCGAGGGTCGCGTCGACTTTCGAGAATTGGTAAAAGACTTAGCTAGTGTGTTTCGGACACGAATCGAGCTCCGACAAATCGGTGTTCGTGATGAAGCGAAACTCCTTAGCGGGATTGGGCCATGTGGTCGGGTTCTTTGCTGCTCGTCATTTCTTGGGGAATTCGAACCGGTCTCGATTAAAATGGCCAAAGACCAGAATCTCTCGTTGAATCCGAATAAGATCTCTGGAGTATGTGGTCGTCTGATGTGCTGTTTGAAATATGAGAATGACACATATGAAGAACTGAAACGTGATTTACCAGACGTCGGCAAGCGAATCAAAATTCCAGAAGGTGATGGTCGGGTAATCGGTCTTAACATTTTGGACCAACTCATTCAAGTCGAGCTCCACGATCGGACACGTGTCGTCACGTATACGATTGATGAACTCGTTGAAGTGGGTGCGATTAAACGAAAACCGTCAAAACAGTGATGGGGTGCTGAGCAGTGGAAAGAATGGACAAAAAAGAAGTGATGATGCGGGTGGATGCGATCGAGCAACAGATGCAGCTCCTCACCGAACATTTAGGCGTGTTAAAAGAGCAGCTCGCTTATTTGCTTGAAGAGAACCAGCATATGTATCTAGAGAATCATCACTTACGCGAAAAAGTCGAACAATTGGCAGAAGTTGATACGACAAATGGTGATTCACAAATCGCATTGTCTGGGAAAGGGCAGAACAATTTGGCTGCGCTGTATCAAGAAGGATTCCACATTTGTAACCTCCATTACGGACAGGTACGAAAAGATGGGGACTGTCTCTTCTGTTTGTCGATGCTCAATAAACATTAATACGGGGCGATAGATAGGGGTTCCCTATCCGTCGCCTTTCTTTTATAGAAGGAGGAAACGATGGTAACGGTTAAGGATGGAGAACGCCTTGATGATTTGCTCGGACGTCCAGGTAAAATCATTCAAAGTGATGATGTGTTCTCATTTTCATTAGATGCGGTACTGCTTGCAGAGTTTGTATGGGTGCCTATCCAAAAAGGACAACTGGTCGATTTGTGTGCTGGCACCGGGGCAATCCCGCTCTTTTTGTCATATCGTACAAAAGGAACGATAACAGGTGTGGAGATTCAATCGAAACTGGTCGACATGGCGAATCGAAGCATGGCGGTCAATCGTCTTGAAGAGCGAATTCGAGTGGTGGAGGGCGATGTGAAAACGGCAGCGACGCAGCTCGGGCATGCACGATATGACGTAGTCACATGTAACCCGCCCTACTTTTTAGCGAACGAGACGTCACTCCGAAATCAAAATGAGCATCATACGATTGCGCGCCATGAAGTGCTGTGCACGTTAGAAGATTGCATCAGGACGGCCAGTCAACTCGTCAAACCGGGAGGGAAAGTGGCGTTCGTGCATCGGCCAGAACGTTTACTGGATATCCTGACGTTGATGCGTGCGTATCGAATTGAACCAAAACGAATGCAACTCGTTTACCCGAAAGCGGGACGCGAGGCGAATACCTTATTAATCGAGGGATCGAAAGATGGAAAAGCAGGTCTTAAAATTTTACCGCCATTTGTTGTCTATGAAGAAGACGATACGTATACAGAAGCGATGCGAGCTATTCTCGATGCCTAAACATTATACGTACATCTTGGAATGCGGTGATGGAACGTACTACACGGGCTATACGACAGACGTGGAAAAACGACTCCTTGCACATAATGCCGGGAAAGGTGCGAAATATACGAAAGCCCGTCTCCCTGTACGACTTCGGTACGTACAATCGTTTGAGACGAAGCGGGAGGCCATGCGATACGAATGGTCCATCAAGCAATTGACCCGAGCACAAAAAGAGAAGTTGATGGAGGGGACGACCAATGAATTCACAGAAGAGCTATCAAACTGAACAACCGACGTTGTATGTCGTGCCGACCCCAATTGGGAACTTGGAGGATATGACGTATCGCGCGGTACGGACCCTTCAGGAAGTAGACTTAATCGCAGCGGAAGACACACGACAAACGATGAAGCTTTGCCGACACTTTGACATTGCGACAAAATTGATTAGCTATCATGAACATAATAAAGAAGTGAGTGGACCAAGACTGATTGACGATCTGTTGTCCGGAAAATCGATTGCCGTTGTCTCAGATGCAGGTATGCCTGGAATTTCAGACCCGGGAAGCGATCTCGTGCGATTAGCCATTGAGGCAAACATCCCGGTTGTCGTCTTACCCGGTGCGAATGCAGCACTTACGGCACTCGTCGCATCCGGTCTTGCAACTGAACGTTTTCTCTATTACGGTTTCTTGCCGCGTAAGAAGAAGGATCGGGTTGAGATTCTCGAATCGATTCAATACGAACCTGGCACCGTCATTTTTTATGAGGCTCCTCATCGTTTGAAAGAGATGTTGACAGCGATTCGACAAGTGTTCGGGAATCGACAAATCGTATTAGGTCGTGAACTGACAAAAACGTTTGAAGAGTTTTTGAGAGGAACTGTGGATGAGGCGTTGACATGGTGTGAGGGTGAAGTGCGTGGTGAGTTTGTCGTCTTAGTGAGTGGAGCGACAGAGGCGGCACCTACGACAACATGGTGGGAAACACTATCTGCATACGAGCACGTGGTTCACTATATCGAAGAAGGGCTGAAACCAAACGCGGCAATCAAACAGACTGCGAAAGACCGCGGCGAGTCTCGGAATGATGTATACGATACGTATCATCAATTGCATAAAAAAGAGTAAGCAAGGAAATCCTTGCTTACTCTTCGCTGTAGTAATTTTCGAGCATGTTCTTCAACTCAACGAGAACACGTTGTGCACCTTCTGGTGACAAGATGAGTTTGCCGTCTGCCAATTTGAAGTTATCATCTGATACTTCGCCTGTAACTTGGCAAGTCATGTTTGGCTTATATTTTTTCAAAACGATTTGATCGTTGTCGACGTAAATTTCGAGAGCATCTTTCTCTGCAATACCGAGTGTACGACGCAATTCGATTGGAATAACGACACGACCAAGCTCATCAACCTTACGTACAATACCTGTAGATTTCATTTTGTGTTTCCTCCTCCAATGATGTCGAAATCTCGTGGTGACATGAATCGTCAAAATTCGACAATGTGACTACAGCAAAAAGCATACTAAACTTTCCAATTGTAGTCAACTGCTTACTATCTGGAAAAGTAAATTTTCGAAATTTGTCGAATCAAGAACGATATATACCTAAATTTCCCCGTAAGTTTGAACTTGAAACAAAGAAAGGGTATTTTTGGAATATTTATGACGAAGAAAACGCAAAAAAATTCCAAGCAATTAGGTTTGGAAATTCTTTTGTCGAACCGTGTATAATGGAAATTGCATATGTCGAAAGGATGGAGAATAAATCATGGCGAAGCCGACTTTTTATATTACAACCCCAATTTATTATCCGAGTGCAAAACTGCACATCGGTCACGCATATACCACGGTAGCAGGTGATGCGATTGCGCGCTACAAACGCTTAAAAGGGTTTGACGTCCGTTATTTGACCGGAACGGATGAGCACGGTCAAAAGATTCAAGAAAAAGCGAAAGAGGCAGGCGTGACGCCACAAGCTTTCGTGGATGAAGTCGTGGAAGAGATCAAGGTCTTATGGGACCGTCTCGAAATTTCGTACGATGACTACATCCGTACGACAGAGGACCGCCATAAGAAAGTGGTCGAGCATGTTTTTGAGACATTACTTAAAAATGGGGACATCTACCTCGGTGAGTACGAAGGATGGTATTCCGTACCGGATGAAACGTACTACACTGAATCGCAGCTCGTCGATGGAAAAAGTCCTGACAGCGGACATCCGGTCGAGCTCGTTCGTGAGGAGTGCTACTTCTTCCGTCTCAGCAAATACGCGGACCGCTTGATTGAATATTTTGAGTCACATCCTGATTTTATTTTGCCAGAATCTCGTAAAACCGAGATGATCAATAACTTCTTAAAGCCGGGTCTTCAAGATTTGGCTGTATCACGCACGACGTTTGATTGGGGCGTCCAAGTCCCATCGAACCCGAAGCACGTCGTGTACGTATGGGTCGATGCGCTCACAAACTATATCTCATCACTCGGATACGGTACAGACAACGATGAACTCTTCAACCGTTACTGGCCAGCAGACGTTCATTTGGTAGGGAAAGAAATCGTACGTTTCCATACGATCATTTGGCCAGCCCTCTTAATGGCGCTTGATCTTCCATTACCGAAGCAAGTATTTGCGCACGGATGGTTGCTCATGAAGGATGGGAAGATGTCGAAATCGAAAGGGAACGTCGTGGACCCAATCCCATTGATCGACCGTTACGGCCTCGACTCGGTCCGCTATTACCTTCTCCGTGAAGTTCCATTCGGAGCGGATGGCACGTTCACACCGGAAGCGTTCGTTGACCGCTTGAATTTTGATTTAGCGAACGACCTCGGAAACTTATTGAATCGCACCATTGCGATGATTAAAAAGTACTTCGACGGAAACATTCCGGCATATAACGGAAATGTCACGGCATTTGATGCAGAATTGTTGAACGTGGTGAAAGAGACGACACGCAAAACAGAAGAAGCCATGGAGCACATGGAGTTTTCGGTCGCGCTCACAAACATTTGGCAACTCGTCAGCCGTGCGAATAAATATATCGACGAGACGCAACCATGGGTTCTCGTGAAAGAAGAGTCGAAGCGCGAAGAGTTGGCTTCTGTCATGACACACCTTGCGGGCGTACTTCGTCATGTTGCTATCATGATTCAACCGTTCATGACGCGCGCTCCAAAAGAGATGTTCCGTCAGCTCGGACTCGAGGGAGAGGACATGTCATGGGAGGCGTTGGGTACATTCGCAGACTTTAGCAATGCGGTCGTGACGGACGGGACACCGATTTTCCCACGTCGTGACGTGAAAGAAGAAGTCGATGCAATCCAAGAAATGATGCGTCAGGCGTCTAAAGCACGGATTGAAGAGACGGAGACGGCATCAGTAGAAGAAACTGACGAAGACATTCGTCCTGAAATCACGATTGATGTCTTCGACCAAGTCGAATTCCGTGTCGGTCAAATCGTCGAAGCCGATAAGATTAAAAAAGCGAAGAAACTGTTGAAACTTCAAGTCGACCTTGGGAAAGAGACACGTCAAATCGTGTCTGGTATCGCTGAATGGTATGCCCCTGAAGATTTGGTTGGCAAGAAAGTCATCGTTGTCGCAAACTTGAAACCAGTCAAGCTCCGTGGAGAACTCTCGCAAGGGATGATTCTAGCGGCGGATCGTGACGGGAAACTCGAGCTCGCGACGGTCTCAGACCAGATGCCGAACGGTGCCATCGTCAAATAATGGAATGGGGGAGACCGCGGTCTCCCTCTCTTTTTCTAAGGAGGAAACAAGATGTTGATTGATACACATACGCACATCAATGCGGAACAGTTCAGTGAAGACGTGGAGGAGACAATTGTGCGAGCGAGAGAAGCGGGCGTTTCTCCGTTACTCGTCGTCGGATTTGATACACCGACCATCGATCGAGCCATTGAACTGGCGGAAACGTACGAAGATATCTATGCCATTGTCGGATGGCATCCTGTCGATGCGATTGACTGTACGGATGCGGATTTAGCACGAATCGAAACACTCATGAGTCATCCGAAAGTCATGGCACTCGGTGAAATCGGACTCGATTATCATTGGGACAAATCACCGAAAGATATGCAACAACGCCTCTTCCGTCAACAAATCGCCATTGCCAAACGGACGAATATGCCGATTGTCATTCATAACCGAGAAGCAACGGCAGATGTCCTTCATATTTTAGAAGAAGAGCATGCTGAAGAAGTCGGCGGTGTGTTCCATAGTTACAGCATGTCCGTCGAACTTTTGCCTCGTTGTTTAGACTTGAACTTCTATATTTCGTTAGGAGGACCGGTCACGTTCAAAAATGCGAAGGTTCCGAAGTTGGTGGCGCAAGAAGTGCCGCTGGATCGTCTGCTTGTCGAGACGGATTGCCCGTACTTGACCCCAACACCGTTCCGGGGAAAACGTAACGAACCAGCATACGTCAAATACGTAGCTGAAGAGATCGCCACCCTTCGCGATATGCCGTACGATGAGCTCGCTGCAGCCACGACAGCCAATGCGAAGAAGTTGTTCCGACTCCCATGATCAAGCGTGTATTAGCGAGTATCGGTATTATTGCGACGGCATCTGTGGCGTATGTGATGCTACAACCTGAACCGATTCGAATCGTCGACGACGGTGTGGTCATCGAGCATGAAACACGAGCTGACTCGGTTCTCGAGGTGCTTGAAGAGTTAAATATCACACTAGATGAATCAGATTATGTCACACCGGCGCTCAGTGAGGATGTACCGGACGACCGCTTGATTCGGATTGAGCGTTCACACGAGGTTTCGCTCCAGATTGGCTACGGTCAAACGGAGACAGTGCAGACGCGCGAGCGGACCGTAGAGGATGTCTTACTACGATACGGAGTCACGGTACGGGACGGAGATACGGTGTATCCATCGGTCCGTACACCGGTGACGAATGGGATGACGATTCGATATCAACCGGTCGTGGCCGTGAATCTCATTGTCGGTCAAGAGGCGTTGACCATTTATACAATGGCTACGGATGTGGAGCAACTCTTAATGGAAGAGAACATCGATGTGACGGAAAGTGATACGGTCATGCCGGCTCCTTCCACACCGATCCGAGAAGGGTTGACGATTACGGTCAATACGAATCGTGATGTCGTTCAATATGAGAGTGAGTTGATTCCGTTTGAAGTGGTTGAGGAAGAGGATGACACGCTCGAAGAAGGTGTGAAGCAAATGGTGCAGGTTGGGGTTCCTGGACTTGAACGGACAAGGTATGCACTTACTGTGGAAAATGGTACAATTACAAATCGTACGAAAACAGATGTCGAGACATTGCGTAAAACGATGCCGCAGATTATCAAAGTGGGAACGAAGAAAGTCACGGAACCGGTAACCGACCCTGAGTCGACGACCGCGGATGAATCGAGCCCATTCATTCCAGAAGCTGAAGTCGAGATTGCCGAACCGCCGAAAACAGATGACGTACTTGATTTTTCATCCGCAAAACAATTGCTTGTGGAAGCGACCGCTTATACGAACAATCCGGAAGACACGGTGACGTATGACGGACGCGTGCTGACAAGAAGCGGATATGATGTGACCGACACGATTTTGTATGAAGGCATGCGCATCATCGCCGTCGACCCTGCCATCATTCCACTCGGGACCCGCGTGTATGTCGAGGGGATCGGTATGGCGATTGCCTTGGATACAGGAAGTGCGATCAAAGGGCAAAAAATCGATATCATGATGGATGAAAAGGAAGAGGCCGTGATGTTCGGTCGCAAACCGCTCACCATCTGGGTGATTCCGAAGCAGGAAGAAGAGAAAGAAGGATCAGACAATGCGTGAGAAAATACAAGAAATTATCGTCGTAGAAGGGCGTGACGACACGGCACGACTTCAAGAAGTGTTCGACGTCGATACGATTGAAACGAACGGGTCTGCCGTATCCGATCAGACGATTGAACGAATCCGTCGTGCCCAGGAGAAGCGCGGGGTCATCATTTTGACGGACCCAGATTATCCGGGAGACCGTATTCGGGCGATTGTCGAGGAACGCGTCAAAGGATGTAAGCACGCACATTTGCCTCGGGCCGAGGCGAAGGACAAGCGTGGGAAAATCGGTGTGGAACATGCGAGTCCGGAGTCACTTCGCCGTGTCTTAGGAGCAGTGTTTGAACCGCGTGTCGAAACGGACCAACCAATCGTCACACGGAAAATGGTGTTGGAGGCGGATTTAATCGGTGGAGCAGCGGCCGCGACGCGTCGGAAGCGACTCGGGGTGTTGCTTCGAATCGGTGAGCCGAATGCCAAACAATTTGTAAAACGGGTCGAGGCGCTCGGCGTCACGATTGAAGAGTGGGAGCAGGCACTTGCTCAATTAGAGGAGGAACAGGGTTGAAAGACATTGCAACAATCCAACGAACGAAAGCGATTTTAGAGCGACATGGGTTTTCATTCAAAAAATCGCTCGGTCAAAACTTTTTAATCGATTTGAACATCTTGAGTAAAATTGTCGGAGCAGCAGAACTGAGTGAAGTGAGTGGTGTCCTTGAAATCGGTCCCGGAATCGGCTCATTGACCGAACAATCGGCCAAGCGTGCCAAAAAGGTCGTTGCGCTTGAAATCGACCAACGTCTTTTGCCGATTTTAGATGATACGATGTCGCCTTATCCGCATGTGAAAGTCATCCATGGGGATGCATTGGAACTGGACTTACGGGAGATCGTGGAGCAAGAATTTTTAAACGAAGGTATTGAAGATATTTCGGTTGTCGCCAACTTACCTTACTATGTCACGACACCGATCATTATGCGATTGCTTGAGAGCGGTGTTAAGTTCCGTTCGCTCGTCATGATGATTCAAAAAGAAGTGGCAGAACGGATTGGAGCAAAACCTGGCACGAAAGCATACGGCTCGCTATCGATTGCGATTCAGTATTATGCGGAGGCGGAAGTCAGTTTCATCGTCCCGAAAAACGTGTTCATCCCAGCACCGAACGTCGATTCGGCCGTCATTACACTACGAATGCGTAAAGAACCGGCCGTACAAGTGAAAGACGAAGCATTTTTCTTTGATGTGGCCCGAGCAAGCTTCGCTCAGCGCCGTAAAACCATCCTGAACAATTTGACAAACTATATCGGGAAAGAACATAAGGTCGAACTCGAACGTTCGCTTCACGAGGCTGGAATCGATCCGAAACGTCGTGGAGAGACGTTAAGCCTAGAAGAATTCGCACGTTTGTCTGACACAATTTTACCACTTAAAAATAGTTGACGACCTGAAAACGAGTCGTTATAATATTAATCTTTATTTTCATATTCAATTATGCTATACTTGTAACAGTGAGGTGAAGCGTATGCCAAAGACGTTACAAGAAATCAGACAAAAACTCGAATCGCATGTTGGTGAACGATTGACGTTGAAAGCAAACGGCGGTCGTAAGAAAGTTGTTACTCGGTTTGGAACGCTCGTTGAGACATATCCTGCGGTGTTCGTTGTGAAATTGGATGAAGACCTGCATAATGTGGAACGTGTCTCGTATAGCTACGCTGATGTCCTAACGGATACAGTTAAAATTGAATTCGGTAATTGATTTATAAATGAGGGGCGGATGCATTGGCAGCTGCTTCTTTTTTTGTGCGCCCGTTTACGGTACAATGGCGAACAGGAGACAAATGGGAAGGGTGAACGTGATGCGCACGATCAGTGTGAAAGCGCCGGCAAAAATTAATTTGACACTTGATGTCCTTGGAAAGCGTCCGGACGGCTATCATGAAGTAGAAATGGTAATGACGACAGTCGACTTGGCAGATCGCTTGGAGTTGACAGTTTTAGAGTCGGATGAGATTCGGATTCAATCAGAACACGCCTATGTGCCGAATGATCATCGGAATTTGGCGTATCGAGCAGCAGAATTGTTGCGCGAGCGTTTTAACATTCAGCAAGGGGTCGAGATTGTGCTCGATAAACAGATTCCCGTGGCAGCTGGCCTTGCAGGTGGCTCGAGTGATGCGGCGGCAACGCTCCGTGGGATGAACGAACTGTTTTCATTGAACTTGTCATTAGAGGAGCTAGCAGAGCTCGGTGCCGAGATCGGATCGGACGTGTCGTTTTGTGTCATCGGTGGCACAGCCATTGCAAGAGGTCGTGGTGAACAGTTAGAAATGATTCCGTCCCCGCCACCGTGCTATGTCGTTCTCGGTAAACCGAAAATTGGGGTATCGACGGCAGATGTGTATCGGGCAGTGCGTATGGAAGAGGTATATCATCCTGATACCGATGCCATGGTGGAGGCGATTCGTCAAAAAGATTTTCATGGAATCTGTGAACACCTTGGGAACTCACTTGAGAGTGTGACACTTAAGCTGCACCCGGAAGTGAAACAAATCAAAGAAACGATGCGTCATTGCGGAGCGGAAGGTGTTCTCATGAGTGGAAGCGGACCGACCGTGTTTGCGCTGATTGAACACGAGCAAAAAGCGCATCGAATCTATAATGGATTGAAAGGATTTTGCCCAGAAGTGTTCGTCGTTCGGATTCTCGGCAAAAGACATTGAACAAAAACGAATGAAAGTGATATATTCTCAATAGAACATTCGTTTATTATTGAAGATGTGAAGGAGAATCCGTATGAAAATTCGTAGAAGTGGTCGTCTCGTCGATATGACCCGTTATTTACTTGATCATCCGCATCAGCTTGTCTCGTTGTCGATGTTTTCAAGTCGCTATAAAGCTGCAAAGTCGTCGATTAGTGAAGACCTTGTCATTGTCAGTGAAATGTTGTCCCATGATGGGATTGGAAAACTGGTGACTGTCCCTGGTGCAGCCGGTGGTGTCATGTTCATCCCGGGATGGAGTAAGGAAAAGTCGCTGGAGATGATTGACACGCTCTGTGAGCAACTATCAAAACCGGAGCGTCTCTTACCAGGAGGCTATCTCTACCTCACGGATGTACTAGGTAATCCAAGTCAGGTGAAACCGATGGGGCAGGTCTTTGCGTCCGTCTTCGCCGACCGTAAAGTCGATGTGGTCATGACGATTGCGACGAAAGGGATTCCACTTGCCTATGCGGTCGCTGAGCAGTTAGGTGTTCCGTTTGTCATCGTTCGTTCGGATAGCCGTGTCACAGAAGGCTCGACCGTCAGTATCAATTATGTATCGGGTTCATCGAAAGCGATCCGTACGATGGCGCTCGCACGTCGCAGTCTGCCACGTGGTGCGAATGTGCTCCTAATTGACGACTTTATGAAGGCCGGCGGAACGATTCGTGGGATGATGAGTCTCTTGAATGAATTCGAGGCTAACCTTGCGGGCGTCGGTGTCTTGATGGAGGCCGAAGGAGCCGAGAAGAAGATGGTGAGTGAATACGTCAGCTTGATGAAGTTAACGAATGTCGATCCTGATGAAGGGCTTGTCACCATTTCGCGGGGGAATGTGGAACAATTCTTAAAGTGATTGGCAAAATTTTGATTTCGTTTTATGATTAGAGGGTATAGAGTTATCAATATGAAGTCATGACGTTCGTTTGAAACCAACTGAACCTTACAGAAGATCACACCATGGCGTAGACAACGATGAAAAAGGGGATGCGAAACATGCAGATCACAGACGTAAAAATTCGCAAAGTCGCGACAGAAGGCAGAATGAAAGCGTTGGCCTCAATCACACTTGACCATGAATTCGTTGTACATGACCTTCGAATCATCGAAGGAAGTAGCGGTCTATTTGTCGCCATGCCGAGCAAACGGACACCAGAAGGGATTTTTCGGGATATTGCGCATCCGATTAACGGGGAGATGCGACAAAAGGTCGAAGCGGCTGTATTGGAAACCTATTCCAATATGGATGTGGAAATCCTTGACCCACAACATGTGTCATACGGTACACATGAATGACAGAAAACAGCGGTTAGGTTGCCTGCCGCTGTTTTTTTGCGTTTCAATGGTTAAGGAACGGTACAACTATTGAAACGAAGGCATGGTTTCGATATAGTAGAAACGGTGTAAATAGGATTTAGTTGCAAAAAAGCCGAACTATACAGACCAATCACAGCTGTTGTGAGATAGGAGCGAATCAAGCATGGAGCGTTTTGCAGTCATTTTGGCAGCAGGAAAAGGGACGCGAATGAAGTCGAAGTTATATAAAGTACTTCATCCAGTTCTAGGGAAACCAATGGTCGAGCATGTTGTCGATCAGTTAGACCAAATCGGTGTCAGTCGTCAAATCGTAATCGTTGGCCATGGGGCGGAAGCGGTACAAGACACGCTCGGCACACGGGTAGAGTATGCGGTCCAGGAAGAACAGCTTGGAACAGGGCACGCTGTTCAGATGGCTGAAGCAGAGCTTGCGGGTAAATCAGGGGCGACGCTTGTCGTCTGTGGAGATACACCGTTACTCACGGCAGAGACGTTAGAAGCCCTTCTCGCGCATCACGAAGCGCAACAAGCAAAAGTCACGGTGTTGACTGCGATTGCTGACGATGCGACCGGATATGGTCGAGTCGTTCGTGGTGAAGATGGGAATGTGACGAAAGTCGTGGAACATAAAGATGCTTCAGAGGCAGAGCTCGCCATCAATGAAATCAACACAGGGACGTACGTATTCGATAACGAATTGTTGTTCGATGCACTCAAACAAGTCGGGAACAACAATGCACAGGGCGAATATTACTTACCTGACGTCATTTCAATCGCAAAAGAAGCGGGCGAAGTGGTTGCGGCGCATACAGCACCGACGTTTGATGAGACGATCGGGGTCAATGACCGCGTCGCCTTGTCGCAAGCGGAAGCCATCATGCGCAAGCGGACAAATGAGCGTCTCATGCGTGAAGGGGTTACCTTCATGGACCCGACATCGACGTACATTTCACCAGACGTGGTCATTGGATCGGATACGGTCATTTATCCGGGAACGGTCATTCTTGGCAAGACGACGATTGGCTCAGAATGTGTCATCGGACCAAACTCGGACATCCGCAACAGTGTGATTGAAGATCATGCTGTCGTACGCCAGTCTGTCGTGACAGATAGCCGAATCGGTGAGGCGTCTCAAGTCGGACCGTTCGCTCACTTACGTCAACAAGCTGTCCTCGGTGCGAACACGCGCGTCGGCAACTTTGTAGAGATTAAAAAATCGACGTTCGGCGACGGTGCGAAAGCGTCACACTTGAGCTATATCGGGGATGCGTCAATCGGTGAGCGCGTCAACTTAGGTTGTGGCTCGATCACAGTGAACTATGACGGCAAGAACAAGTTCGAGACAGTCGTGGAAGACGATGCGTTCGTCGGCTGTAACGTCAACTTGATTGCCCCTGTAAAAGTCGGGAAAGGCGCGATTGTCGCTGCTGGATCGACGATTACGAGTGATGTACCAGAAGAGGCGCTAGCGATTGCACGCGAACGCCAAACGAATAAAGAAGGCTACACAAAACGATAACTTGCTGCCAATCATTATGGAAAACGATGGAGGAGAATCCTAAACATGTCTACTGTATACGAACGAGAAATTCGTCTATTTAGCTTAAACTCGAACCGCCCGCTTGCTGAAGAAATCGCGAAAGAAATTGGTGTTCCGCTCAGCGATTGCCAAGTCAAACGTTTCAGCGACGGTGAACTCTATATCAACATCGAGGAAAGTGTTCGTGGAGATGATGTGTATGTCATCCAATCAACAAGCTCACCTGTAAACGAAACGCTCATGGAATTACTTGTCATGATCGATGCACTCAAACGTGCTTCTGTCCGTACGATCAACATCGTGATGCCGTATTATGGATACGCACGTCAAGACCGTAAAGCACGCTCGCGTGAACCGATCACGGCGAAACTTGTCGCTGACCTTCTTACAGTAGCGGGTGCGACACGCGTCATCACGATGGATTTGCATGCAGCGCAAATTCAAGGATTCTTCAATATTCCGGTTGACCAATTACTTGGTGTACCGCTCATCTCGACTTACTTTGAAACAGAAGAGTTTCAAGCGAAAGATATCGTGGTCGTTTCTCCAGACCACGGTGGCGTGACACGTGCACGTAAATTGGCAGAACGTTTGAAAGCGCCGATTGCCATCATTGACAAGCGTCGTCCGAAAGCGAACGTCGCCGAAGTCATGAACATCGTCGGTAGCGTCGAAGGGAAAACGGCGATTTTGATTGACGACATCATTGATACAGCTGGAACGATCACACTTGCGGCTGATGCTATCGTCGAAGCGGGTGCGAAAGAAGTGTATGCGTCTTGTACACACCCAGTTCTTTCTGGTCCAGCGATGGAGCGGATCGACAATTCATCAATCAAAGAGTTGGTCGTCTTAAATACCATCGATTTGACGGGGCGCCCTTGCTCGAGCAAGATCAAGCAAATGTCGGTCGCCCATTTGCTTGGGGAAGCGATTATGCGCGTACACGAGCATAAATCGGTCAGTACCCTATTCGATTAAAAAAACGAGGCCCGGAGGCATTCGCCTTTGGGCTTTTTTGTTCAGGAGGAAATGATATGAAATGCATCGTCGGTCTTGGGAATCCCGGGAAAAAGTTTGAGATGACGCGACACAATGTCGGGTTTTTAGCGATTGACCGTCTCGCCGAAAAGCATGGCATCTCGCTGAATGAAGCGAAGTTTAATGCCCTTATGGGAACGGGAAGAATCAATGGTGAACGCGTAGTACTCGTCAAACCACTCACGTATATGAACTTGTCGGGTGAAGCCGTTCGTCCCATTTTAGATTATTATAAGATTGAGATTGATGATTTATTAGTCATTTATGACGATTTGGATATGGTGCCCGGCAAGCTTCGTTTCCGTCCGAAAGGGAGCGCGGGTGGTCATAATGGGATCAAATCTCTCATTCAACACTTAGGAACGGCTGAATTCAAACGATTAAAGCTCGGAATCGGTCGTCCCCCGCACCCGATTAAAGTCGTCGACTGGGTGTTGATGAACTATCGCAAAGACGAGTTGCCGGAATTAAATGAAACACTCGATAACGCCGTAACTGCAGCCACTGATTTTGTGGACACAGATTGGCTGGCGCTGATGAATCGATACAACTAAAGGGTCATTGCACCCTTTTTTGTCGTATGAGTTGGAGGAAAACAAATGAATGCTTTAGAGAGATTTATGGTGGCGCTCCCTGAAACGAATGTGATTCGAGAGCGACTCCAAAAAGTGGACCGTCAATTGGTGACGGGATTGACGACAAGCGCGAAAGCCCTCGTCTTGGCGGGACTCGTGAAATCGTCATCGAGACGTCTCGTCGTCGTGACGCATAACATGTATCAAGCCCAAAAGATGTTCGATCAACTTGAATCACTCATCGGTCCGGACAAAACGCTCTTATATCCAATCGATGAGACGCTAGCAGGTGAACTGTCACTGACGTCTAGTCCGGAACTGCTAGCTGCCCGAATCGATGCCCGTACTCGTCTCCTCGACCAAACAGGAGGCGTTGTTGTCGTGCCGCTTGGTGGATTACGACGCTATGTACCGAGTCCGGAAGCGTGGCAAGATAGTCGCGTTATGTTGAAGCCGGGAAGTGACCTCGATTTAGCGGATTTTGCGAAACAATTGACGGGCATGGGCTACGAACGAACGGCAACGGTGACCACACCTGGTGAATTTTCCGTACGAGGGAGTATTCTAGACGTTTATCCTCTTACGGAAGCGCGCCCATATCGAATCGATTTGTTCGACACCGAGATTGACTCCATTTTCACGTTTGACGCGGAAACGCAACGCTCGCTTGGTGTAGTGGGGGAAGTGTGCATTACGCCTGCGACCGAGTTCATCGCAACGGAGAATCAGCTGAAGCAGGCGGGCGGTGCGCTTCGGAAACAGTACGACCGAACCGTCGAATTGATTGGAAATGAAGTCATCCGTCAAGCCCTTGAAGAGGGAGTCGTGACAGACATCGAGCGGCTTGAGCGTGGAGACCTCCCGGAGAAAGTTGGGAAGTATTCGCCATTGCTCTATACGTCCACGCTCCTTGACTACGTTGGGAAAGACGCCGTCCTCATTTTAGATGAGGTGGCACGAATCGATGACGCTGCCGACGTACAGGACCGCGAAGAGGCGGAATGGTTCTCTTCACTCATCGAAAAAGGAGAAGCCGTCAGTAATTACACGCTCGCCGTCCCGATGCATAAAGTCTTCCGCGACTTGAAGCAAGTGGCGTTCTCCTTGCTTCCGTCTCGTCGTTCAGGTATTCCGGAGAGCGATACGGTCCATTTGAGCTGTCGTCCGCTACCGGCGTTCCATGGTCAGATGCATCTATTGAAACAGGAAGTCGAGCGATGGCAGCAAGGTGATCAACGCATCGTCGTACTTGCGGGAGATAAGTCGCGTGCAGATAAAATCGAAGCGCTTCTTTCCGACTATGGAATCGCCTCGACTTTCACCAATGTCGATGGAGAGTTAGAACCGAGACGTGTCTCGGTCATCATCGGTCAAATCGAAGGTGGATTCGAACTGTCGACGAGCCGTCTCGTTGTCGTATCGGAAGAAGAGTTATTCAAGCGTGTGACGAAACGAAAACGTCAGACGAAGAATTTGACGAATGCCGAACGAATCAAGAGTTACCAAGAGCTGAAGCCGAATGATTATGTCGTCCATGTGCACCACGGAATCGGGAAGTACCTTGGCATTAAAACAATCGAGGTCGGTGGGATTCATCAGGATTACCTGCACCTCGTCTATGCAGGGGACGACGCCCTCTACGTGCCGGTCGATCAAATCGATCTCGTCCAAAAATATGTCGGTGCCGAAGGAAAAGAGCCAAAGATTTATAAACTCGGCGGCACCGAGTGGAAGAAAGTAAAATCGAAAGTTGCCAAATCGGTTGAAGACATTGCTGATGAGCTCATTAAATTGTACGCGGCACGAGAGGCCTCGGTCGGTTTCGCGTTCCCTCCGGACGATGAAGAAATGGGTCAGTTCGAATCCTCTTTCCCGTACGCCGAGACAGAAGACCAGGTCCGTTCGATTGCAGAAATCAAGGCGGATATGGAACGCTCCCGTCCGATGGATCGCCTTTTGTGTGGAGATGTCGGATACGGGAAAACGGAAGTGGCAATTCGGGCGGCGTTCAAAGCCGTACTCGCCGGTAAACAAGTGGCCTTTCTTGTCCCGACGACCGTCCTCGCCCAACAGCATTATGAAACGATGCTCGAGCGGTTCAGCGAATTCCCGATCAACGTATCGGTCATGAGTCGTTTCCGTTCGAAGAGCGAGATGACCGCGACGAAGAAAGGGTTGAAAGAAGGTACCATCGACATCGTCGTCGGGACACACCGCGTGTTGTCAAAAGACGTGACGTTCGCCAACCTCGGTCTCGTCATCATCGATGAAGAACAACGGTTCGGCGTCAAACATAAAGAGCGTCTGAAGCAGCTGAAGACGAACATCGATGTCCTGACGCTGACGGCGACTCCGATTCCACGGACATTGCATATGTCGATGATCGGAATCCGTGATTTGTCCGTATTAGAGACACCGCCAGAGAATCGTTATCCTGTCCAAACATACGTCATGGAATACGACGGCATCGTCTTGCGTGAAGCGCTCGAACGTGAACTCGCTCGCGGAGGACAGGCGTTCTTCCTCTATAACCGCGTCGAAGGGATCGAACGAAAAGCGGAAGAGATTCGGGCCTTATTGCCCGATGCACGAATTGCTACGGCCCATGGACGTATGACTGAAAGTGAGCTCGAGAGCCAATTGATCAGCTTCCTAGAGGGCGAGGCGGATATTTTAGTCTCAACGACAATCATCGAGACGGGAATCGACATTCCAAACGTCAACACCCTCATCGTCCACGATGCCGACAAAATGGGACTGTCCCAGCTCTACCAACTCCGAGGTCGTGTCGGACGTTCGAATCGCATCGCCTATGCGTACTTTACGTATCGGAAAGACAAGCGCTTGACGGAAGTGGCAGAAAGTCGTCTTCAGGCCATCAAAGAGTTCACAGAGCTCGGCAGTGGTTTTAAGATTGCGATGCGCGACTTGTCGATTCGTGGGGCCGGGAACTTACTCGGTGCACAACAGTCTGGATTCATCGATTCGGTCGGTTTCGATCTGTACTCACAAATGCTCTCTGAAGCCATTGAGGAACGGAAAGACCGCATGCGTGGACAAGCGAAACAAGTCGTCTTCAAACCGGAGATCACGTTCCAGGCCGATGCGTATATTCCTGATGATTACTTGTCAGATAGCGAATTGAAGATTGAGATGTACAAACGCTTCAAATATGTAGATACGCCGAGCGCGTTGTTCGCCCTTCAAGATGAACTGATTGAACGGTTTGGTGAATTCCCAGAACCGGTCGCGCTGCTCATTCAATTGACACGTCTACGTATTTATGGAGAACTGGCAAAAGTGAGTCGAATCAAGCAGACGCCAGGACGCATCGAGATTGTCTTATCGAAAGAATCGACGACGGCTCTGGATGTCCCGTCCTTCATGGAGTGGTCGATGCCTCTTGGTCGCAAGCTTGGCGTAGGGCAAGAAGACGGCGCCTTGAAACTGTCACTCAGCGGTCGGATGCCGCTAACAGAGCTCTTGAATGATGCCGATACTGTATTAGAAGAACTGATGAAGCGGTTGGTGGGCGATGCGGTCGCCAAGTAAGTTTGCGCAAGGCGTCGTTCTGTTCGCCCTTGCCGGCTACGTATCGAAACTGATCAGCTTCGCCTATCGTGTCCCCTATCAAAACTTGGCGGGGGACTTCGGACTTTATGCCTATCAAACCGTCTATCCGTTCGCGGCCATCGTGGCGTCACTCGGCATTTATGCGATGCCGGTCGTCATTGCGAAAATCGGCGTCGGTGCGAAAGGGACGAATCGTAAGTTAGAAGTCTTATGGGGAAGCTTTTACGCCTTACTTCTACTCTCGTCCATGCTTGTCGTCACGGTATGGCTGTTTGCCCCGACCCTAGCGAAATGGCTTGGAGATGAGCAGCTAGCTCCTGCACTTCGCGTGATCAGTTTGAGTTATTTACTCATGCCGGCGTCAGCCGTGTTGCGCGGGGCTTTTCAATCGAGAGATGACTTACGACCGAGCGCATGGTCGCAAGTGCTCGAGAACTTTGTCCGCGTGACGGTCATGCTGTCCCTATTATGGATTGGGGTCCGTCTCGGAAAAGATGCATATACGCTCAGTCAATATGCGTATGGTGCGACGCTCATCGGTGGGCTTGTAGCGATTGCCTTTTTAGTTTATCGCGCACGAGGAGTGCGGATTGTGAGGGTGCGCCGCGTCACGTTTCGGAGAGGAATGAAACTCTTGTTGACGACGGGTTTCGCGGTCGGATTCGCATCACTCGGGATTTTATGGATGCAACTGGTCGACTCCTTCACCATCGTCAATTTGATGGGTGGCACATATGAGGCGAAGGTGAGCAAAGGAGTATTCGATCGAGGATATCCGCTCGTGCAATTCGCCATTTTGTTCACCACGACCATCGGGATGGCCAACGTGCCGACGCTCGTCCGTCACTATCGGGCAGGGCATCTCCAAAAGACGACGCAGGGACTCCGGTCGATGATTCGTGTGACGACGGCGATTGCTGGTGCAGCGACTATCGGATTGATGGGTGTCATGTTTTTCTTAAATGTGGCCCTGTTTGAAGATGAATCTGGGACACGAGCCCTTGTCTTCTTAGCAACGAGCACGTTCGCTGCCTCCTTGGCGATTGCGAGCATGACATGTTTGCAGGCGATTGACCGAGAGTGGGTCGCGGCACGCAGCATGGTTGTCGCAATGTTAGTGAAAAGTGCGGTAAACGCATGGCTTGTCCCGAGTTACGGAATCGAAGGCGCGGCAATCGGGACGTCGATTGGATTTTTATCGATGGCGTTCTATAATTTCCGGGCGCTTGACCGCTCGATTCCGCTCGGATCATTTCGATCGAAACACTATAAGTCGCTATGGAAAGCCCTCGTACCCATGCTGATCCTCATTGTCGTGTTAAACTGGCTAGGTCAGATGTGGGTCGACTCGCGAATCACTGCGTTCGGTTGGTTAATCGGAATGGTGTGTAGCGGTGCCGTCCTCTATATATGGAGATTATGGAGTACGCGAATGCTGTCACTTGCGGAATGGGAACTGATTCCGTTCGGAAGTCGTCTGCTCGACGTGCTCGAGAAAAAGGAGAACTAATATGGGTTATACAATCACGGTGGTCGGACTCGGGTCCGGTGAGTTAAATCAATTGCCGCTCGGTGTGTACCGCCATTTAAAAAAACAACCGCTCGTCTGGTTGCGCACAAAAGAACATCCTGTCGTTCAAGAGTTAGAAGCGGAAGGACTCGTGTTCGAATCATTTGATTCGGTCTATGAATCGAGTGATACGTTTGAAGAAGTATACGACCAGATTGTCGAGACGTTATTGAGTAAAAGTGAAGAAATGGCGATCACATACGCCGTACCGGGCCATCCGTTCGTAGCGGAACGGACCGTCGAACTATTGGTGGAACGCGGTGCCGACCTTCATGTACTCGGTGGTCAAAGTTTCCTCGATGCCATGTTCCAGGCGCTCCGGATCGACCCAATCAATGGATTTCAACTGCTCGATGCGACCGCACTCGACCTTGAACGTTTGCAGGTGACCCAACATGTGCTTATCGGGCAAGTGTACGATGGATTCGTGGCGGGTGACGTCAAAGTGCAATTGATGGAACGGTATCCGGACGACCATCCCGTCACCCTTGTGACGGCTGCCGGTACGACGCAAGAACGGATTGAGCACATTCCGTTATTCGAAATGGACCGGATGGCGGAAGTGAATAACTTGACGACGCTCTACGTTCCGCCGCTCGAGGATGAATCGTATTTGGCGAAGGATTTTGCGACACTCAAACAAATCATCGCAACGCTTCGAGGACCAGACGGGTGCCCGTGGGATCGTAAACAGACGCATGCGTCACTTCGCAAGTATCTATTAGAAGAGGCGTATGAGTTGATTGAAGCGATCAATGCAGAAGACGATGATGCCATCATCGAAGAACTCGGTGACGTCTTGCTCCAAGTGATGTTGCATGCTCAAATCGGAGAAGATGAGGGCTATTTCGATATTCGTGACGTAATCGGTTCCATCAGTGAGAAGATGGTGCGCCGCCATCCACACGTCTTTGGCGATGTCACCGTCGAAGATGCCTCTGACGTGGTGAAAAACTGGAATGCGATTAAACAGACGGAAAAAGGGGAAAAGAAACAATCGCAACTCGATGGTGTTCTCGTCGACCAACCTTCATTGATGCGAGCGGAGCAACTTCAAAAGAAAGCGGCTCACGTCGGATTTGAGTGGGATGACGTATCCGGTGCCTTCGAAAAACTGGAAGAAGAGTTAAAAGAATGGCATGAAGACCTAAGTGATGAATCGGAACTTGGAGACGTATTGTTCTCCATCGTGAACATTGCGCGATACGTTGGGCTGAATGCCGAGCAAGCATTAGAACAGACGAACCGAAAGTTCAAACGTCGATTCGAGTATGTGGAAGCGAACGGTGACCTTCACCAGATGACACTCGAACAGATGGATGCGCTTTGGAACGAGGCAAAGGAGAAAGGTTTATGAGACTAGATAAGTTTTTAAAAGTGTCACGTCTAATCAAGCGTCGCACTTTGGCAAAAGAAGTGGCGGACCAAGGACGAATTCAACTGAATGGGCAAGTCGCGAAGGCGAGCACAGAAGTCAAAGTCGGAGATGAGTTACAAATTCGCTTCGGAAATAAACTCGTCACGGTCGTCATCGATTCAATCGCAGAACATGCACGTAAAGAAGATGCGAAAGAAATGTATCGTTTACTTAAAGAAGAGAAGATGGACGGTAGTATCAACTCATAAAAAAAAGTATACTTAATGTATTAAGAGGAGGGGGATGAGGCGATGAACGGACGTAATCCGATGGATCGACAACGACGCATTCGAGCGCTAGATGAGCGTAGAGAACAGTTAGAAAAAGATACACATCGCCGACGAGTTCATCTTCGACGTCGTTTGGCAGCAGCCTCTCTCCTGTTTTTATTTGTCATGGTGTTGATTGGACAGAGCTACTTCTCGAAAGTAGGGTACGTATCGGACCAGCAACAAGCCTACGCACAAGCAAAAGTGGAGTTGCGTGAACAGCAGGCCGAACAGGATGAGTTGAAAGAGCAAGTGGAACGGTTACAGGATGAGGATTATATCGCGAACTTAGCACGAAACGAACTGCTTTTCTCTAAAGATGGAGAGATTATTTTCTACTTCTCGCCAGAGGAATAAGTCGGTTCGTTGACCGTTAGGGAAACGACTCGTATAATTAGAAAGAATCAATCAAAAAAGGAGTACATTATTTTATGTCAATTGAAGTAGGAAGCAAGGTACAAGGTAAGGTTACAGGGATTACGCATTTCGGAGCGTTCGTCGAGCTCCCAAATGGCAAGACAGGATTAGTACACATCAGTGAAGTGGCAGACTCTTACGTCAAAGACATTAACGAAGTGTTGACAGTCGGTCAAGAAGTCACGGTAAAAGTGTTGAACGTCGAAAATGATGGGAAAATTGGGTTGTCCATCAAGAAAGCAGTCGACCGTCCTGTAAGCGAACGTCCTGAGCGTCCTGAGCGTCCAGCTGGTGAGCGTTTCTCTCGTGGCCCACGTCCAGGTGGCCCAGGTCAAGGTGGTCCACGCGGTGGCGGCGGTCCACGCGGTGGCGGCCCACGTGGTGGCGGTCGTCGTGAACAACGTCGTGAACCAGAAACATTCGATACATTGATGAGTAAGTTCTTGAAAGATAGCGACGAGCGTCTTTCGACGTTGAAACGTCAAACAGACTCAAAACGCGGTGGACGCGGAGCCAAGCGCGGGTAATCCTTCGTATACCAATTAGCTTCTACTCGTAACCATAGAGGTCTTGTAATGAGACGAGCCATGAACATTTTCGTTCATGGCTTTTTTTCTGTTTAAAAATTTATAAAAAATAGCTAAAAGAGTTGCTTTTTTTCGAGGAAGGGAGCAAAATAGGGAACATGAAAAAATAGTTATGTTTTATAAGTGAAGGTGGAGAGAAAAATGAATGGATGGAAACTGTGGATGGCGGAGTGGCGAAGTATCTTCAAGAACCCACGTGTGTTGGTTCCGATTCTCGCAGTCGCACTCGTACCGTTAATGTACGCAGGGATGTTCCTATGGGCTTTTTGGGATCCGTATGGACAGATGAAAGATTTGCCGGTCGCCATCGTCAATGAAGACAAAGGGGCAACGTTTGAAGGAGAGTCGCTTGCGATTGGAGATGACCTCATTGATAAGCTGCTGGATTCGGAGGCGTTCAAGTTCGTCGAAACGACGAAGAAAGAAGCGGAATCTGGACTGAAAGACCATGACTACTACATGGCGATCGAGATTCCAAAAGACTTTTCAGAAAAAGCGACGACTGCTTTAGATGAACATCCGGAGCAACTCGAACTGAAGTATATCGCAAATGAATCGTATAACTTCTTAGCCGCACAAATCGGTGGTTCCGCGATGGAACAAGTCAAAGCGGAACTGTCAACCGAAGTCTCGAAACAGTATGTCAGTGCGTTGAAAGACGGATTGAATGATGTGGCAGACGGACTTGGTGAAGCCGCAGATGGTGCAGCGACACTTGCGGACGGCTCAACGTCAGCAAAAGACGGTGCCGTCAAGTTGGCGGACGGGACGAAGCTTCTCGCTTCGAAACAACGTGAGCTCGCGGATGGAGCAAGCCAATTAAACGATGGGATGACTCAGTTGGCCGATGGTTCATCTGAACTCGCGGATGGGACGAAGCTTCTCGCTTCGAAACAACGGGAGCTCGCGAATGGAGCAAGTCAATTACGTGATGGTGTTTCGCAATTGGCTGATGGCTCATCTGCACTCGCGGATGGCAGTCAACAAGTGTACGAGGGCTCAGCCTCACTTGCGGACGGGGTCCATCGTGTCAGTGAGGGCGCTTCTGCCTTACAAGGCGGGACGAGCCAACTCGTTGACGGAACAGGGGCGTTCGCATCGAAACTAGATGAACTACACACAGGTGCGAAGACGTTGAACCAAGGTGTTCAAGACCTTGCTGCCGGAATCGAGCGCTCAATAGAGGGGGCATCTGCATTACAGGATGGTGCCACAAAACTCACAGGAGCGTTGACTCAGGCGAAGGAAGGAAACGCGGCACTTGTCGCGGGTCAAACAGACGTGGTCAATGGGATCGGACAAATGAAGTCTGAATTGACTGCGAAACAAGATGAGTTGATTGGACAATTGACAGCACTCGCTGAGTCGGGTCAATCGGCATCACCTGAAATGCTTCAAGCCATCGCTGCACAACTGAGCGAAGGGAAGCAAGAGACGGCGGCCGGGTTTGATCAACTATCCGCTGGTGCTGCAAAAGTGAAAGAAGGACAGGTCGCACTTGGTGCAGGTCTTGATCAGGCAGGTACAGGTGCAAACAAACTGTCGACTGGACTTTCTGACTTGAGTGCCGGTCAAACGAAATTAGCCGAAGGTGCGAACGCGTTGGCAAGTGGTTCAAGTCAAATCGAGCAAGGTACTCAAACGGCGGCCGATCGTTCCCAAGAACTTGTGTCAGCGAGTGCGAAGCTCAATCAAGGCGCGACACAACTTCAAGATGGGACAACTGAACTCGCCGCTGGAAGTGACAAGCTTGTAGACGCGACCGGACAGTTGTCTGAAGGTAGCGAAAAGCTTGCGGATGGAGCGAAGAGCGCAAGCACCGGTACAAATGAATTGGTGAATGGTGCGAATCAGTTAGCGGATGGTGGTCAAAAGCTGCAGTCAGGAAGTCGTGAACTGGCCGAAGGCGCGAAGAGTGCCGGAGCCGGAACGAGCAAGCTGACGGATGGCGCGAATCAGCTCGCGAATGGTGGAGAAGAACTTTCAGACGGTAGCGGTGAACTCGCTGACGGCATGAAGGAGCTCGCATCAGGTAGCGATGAACTTCGTGACGCCTTAGTGAAAGGTGCGAAAGACGCAGACATCGGTTTAACGGATGACAACGTCGAGATGATGGCCGGTCCAGTGTCGCTCGTCGACAACTCGATTCACGAGGTGCCTAACTACGGTACTGGATTCGCTCCATACTTCATGTCACTCGGACTTTTCGTTGGAGCACTCCTTCTCTCGATCGTTTATCCGTTATACGATCCAGCAGGACGTCCGAAACGTAGTCTTTCGTGGGTATTGTCGAAATCTGGTGTCCTCATGGTCGTCGGATTCTTGCAAGCCTTGATTCTCGATGTGGCGATGGTGCAACTGCTCGGTCTTGAAGTGAGCGAACCATTAAAATTCTTCGGTTTCAGCTGGTTGACGAGCATCACGTTCCTCTTTATCGTACAGTTGCTCGTGACAACACTCGGAAACCCTGGACGTTTCGCGGCAATCGTCTTGTTGATTTTACAATTGACGACGTCAGCCGGGACGTTCCCGCTTGAATTGATTCCAAGAGCGTTGCAACCGTTCAATGCACTACTTCCAATGACGTATACGGTTGCCGGATATAAAGAAATTCTATCGGCAGATGGTGCGCAGTACTTGCAGATGGCGACAACCTATTTAGTGTTTGTGGCTGCCGGATGTTTTGCATTACTATGGGCGTACTTCCGGATCGCATGGAAGAAAAAATATCGTCAAGTCGCATCAGAAGCATGATGTAAATACGATACAAAATCGTGTATAGTGGGGAAGACGACACTATACACGATTTTTTTCTTAAAAAAATATAAAAAAAGAATTGACACTCGAATGGTGACTGGTTATTATAGAAAATGTGCTTAGGACACAACAATAACATGGCGGTGTAGCTCAGCTGGCTAGAGCGTACGGTTCATACCCGTGAGGTCGTGGGTTCGACTCCCTCCGCCGCTACCATTTTATTTAGGCCCGTTGGTCAAGCGGTTAAGACACCGCCCTTTCACGGCGGTAACACGGGTTCGAATCCCGTACGGGTCACTTAACCTAAGCGTAAAGAAGCCATCTCAATCGAGATGGCTTCTTTTGTTATATCAAGGAGGGAATTCATGAAAAAGGTACTCGTCGCTGTGTCGGGTGGAGTCGATTCCATTGTCTTATTGGACCGTCTCGTCAAGCAAGGATGGGATGTGGGGGTAGCGCACGTCCATCATGGCTTACGAGAAGCATCAGATGAAGAGTACACGTTCGTCGCGCACGTAGCGGCATCCTATCAAGTCGCGTTTCATGGGACGCACCTCCATTTTCAAGAAGGAGCGTCACAGGCTCATTACCGTAAAGCCCGTTATCACTTTTTTGAAGACGTCATGAATGAACATGGATATGATACACTGGCCACGGCTCATCATGCGGATGATGTATTGGAGACGGTGCTCATTCAACTTCACCGAAACGTGATCGAAGTGAAAGGAATTCCCGAGAGAAGAGTGTTCGGACGTGGGACGTTGATCCGTCCTTTATTAAAAGAAACAAAGGCGCAACTCATCGAGTACGCTAGGAAGAACGAACTTGCCTGGAGGGAAGATGCCACCAATCAGGAAGTGACCTATTTACGGAACCGGATCCGTCACGAAATCATTCCGAGGCTGAAACAAGTGTGGCCGACAGTCGTTGACGATGTATACGATACGGCGAAACAGGTATACGCTGAATGGGACAGGCGTTACCAATCATGTGAGCAATGGATTGAAGCAAACGTAGAGCTTGGAATGAAAGCGTTTCATGTGAAACTTGATGAATTCAATCGCTTATCCTCGCTTGAACGGTATACGGTCGCTCGCTTGCTATCCCGTCGCTATGGGGTAGAGGTCAATGAGGCGCTTGAGAAGCTAAGGACAAGTCAAAAGGATACCGGGACCTACCACCTGTCGGGTGAGTGGTTCATGATGAAGCAGAATAGGGTACTTAATCTTGTACAACGTTCAGCAGAAGCGTCACTTCATCCCATTCAGGTCGAGTCGTTGCCGGCTGTCGTTCAATTTGGAAAGCGCACGGTTTCGCTGTCCATCGAAGAAGGGCGAGAAGGTATTCCACTAAATGAAATCACTTGCCCGTTGACGATTCGTTCGCTCGCTCCGGGGGACCGGATGAAGTTGAACGTGGGGACAAAAAAAGTGTCCCGCATCCTAATCGATGAAAAGGTTGAGCGAACCATTCGACCGACTCTCCCGTTGCTTGAGGACGCCTCGGGGCGGATTCTCGCGATTGTCGGGGTAAGAGTTTCAGAATTTCTAGACAAGTCGGATGCGATTTGCCCACGATTAATGGTAAAATGATGATTGTGTCGAAACAGAAAGAGGAGGATTTCAAGATGTCATTGATGAACGATATGGAGAAAATTTTAATCTCACGTGAAGAGATTCAAGAAAAGGTGAAAGAACTCGCTGGAACATTGAGCGAAGACTATAAAGAAGAGTTCCCGCTTCTCGTATGTGTATTGAAAGGCGCGATGCCATTCATGTCGGACCTCGTCAAAGAAATGGACATCCATTTAGAGATGGATTTCATGGACGTGTCGACATATCATGGAGGAACTTCTTCGACAGGTGAAGTGAAAATCGAGAAAGATTTAAATACATCTGTAGAAGGACGCGACATCTTGATTGTAGAAGATATTATTGATAGTGGATTGACGCTTGGTTACCTCGTCGATCTTCTTAAATACCGTAAAGCGAAGTCTGTGAAGATTGTCACGCTTCTCGATAAGCCGACTGGCCGTAAAAATGGTTTATCAGCAGACTATAGCGGTTTCGTGATTCCACACGAATTCGTTGTCGGCTACGGTCTTGATTACGAAGAGAAATATCGTAACCTTCCTTATGTCGGTGTGCTCAAACCGAGCGTTTACGGGGGCTAACGTTTTTCTTTTGAAAATGTGACGTGGTAAGATAAAGGAAATCCCCAAAGTATAGGCATATACTGAATGGGCGAGAACATCGTTTCTCGGAATAGGAGGCAAAGAATGAATCGTGCAGTGAAAAACACATTGGTTTTTGGTGTGATTTTCCTAGCCTTGATCTTGTTCCTTCAATATTTGCAGAATCCGAATAGTCAGAGTGAAACGCTCTCGTATTCGAAATTCCTAGAGTATGTGGAAGATGATCGGATTGAGACGGCAACCGTACAAGAAATCCCGGGGGCTATCTCGATTACAGGCGATCTTACAGGAGATGAAGACCAACGTTATGAAACAAACATTCCAGCGAACGAAGCGGAATATGCGGATGTATTAACGCAGCTTCGAGCGAATACGGATATTCAAATCGAGGAGGCTGAATCCAACAGTAGCTGGTTCAGCATCGTCTTCGCGATTTTACCGTTCATTATCATCTTCATCTTGTTCTTCTTCTTGTTGAACCAAGCGCAAGGTGGTGGCGGTGGTGGTCGTGTGATGAACTTCGGGAAATCGAAGGCGAAACTATACGACCAAGAGAAACGTCGCGTCACATTCAAAGATGTGGCTGGGGCGGACGAAGAGAAGCAAGAACTCATCGAAGTCGTTGAATTCTTGAAAGATCCTCGTAAATTCTCGAAACTCGGCGCACGTATTCCAAAAGGGGTCTTACTCGTAGGTCCTCCAGGGACAGGTAAAACACTCTTGGCTCGTGCGGTAGCCGGTGAAGCCGGTGTTCCGTTCTTCTCGATCTCAGGTTCGGACTTCGTTGAGATGTTTGTCGGGGTCGGGGCGTCACGTGTTCGTGACTTGTTCGAAAACGCGAAAAAGAATGCGCCATGTATCATCTTCATCGATGAAATTGATGCCGTCGGTCGCCAGCGTGGTGCCGGTCTCGGTGGTGGACACGATGAGCGTGAACAAACATTGAACCAACTTCTTGTTGAGATGGATGGATTTAGTGATAACGAAGGGATCATCATGGTTGCGGCGACAAACCGTCCAGATATCCTTGACCCGGCCCTCCTTCGTCCAGGTCGTTTTGACCGTCAGATTACGGTCGATCGTCCGGATGTTAAAGGGCGCGAAGAAGTATTGAAAGTCCATGCGCGCAACAAGCCACTCGATTCGACGGTGGACTTGAAGTCGATCGCACAACGTACGCCTGGTTTCTCTGGGGCAGACTTGGAGAACCTCTTGAACGAAGCGGCACTCGTTGCGGCACGTTCGAACCGTACAGCCGTTTCAGTTGTCGATGTGGAAGAAGCGATTGACCGCGTCATCGCAGGTCCTTCGAAGAAGAGCCGCATCATCTCTGAAAAAGAGCGCAACATTGTTGCATATCACGAAGCAGGTCACACAATCATCGGTCTCGAGCTTGAGAATGCGGATGAAGTACACAAAGTGACGATCGTTCCACGCGGAAACGCGGGCGGATATGTCGTCATGCTTCCAAAAGAAGATCGTTACTTCATGACAAAACCTGAACTCGAAGACAAGATTGTCGGTCTTCTTGGTGGTCGCGTCGCCGAAGATGTCATCTTTGGAGAAGTGTCGACTGGAGCGAGCAATGACTTCCAACGTGCAACTGGTATCGCACGTAAGATGGTCATGGATTACGGGATGAGCGATAAACTCGGACCGCTCCAGCTCGGTTCAAACCATGGCGGACAAGTCTTCCTTGGTCGTGATTTCCAGACAGAGCAGAACTACTCGGATGCGATTGCGCAAGAAATCGATTTGGAGATTCGAGACATCATCAATCGCTGTTACGCGAAAGCGAAGCAGATTTTGACAGATCGTCGCGAAGATCTCGAACTCGTTGCGAAGACGTTGCTTGATGTCGAGACGCTTGACTCGAAACAGATTCGTCATTTGATCAAGACACGAGAATATCTCCCGCATGAGCCGGAAGAGGACGTGGATGGATCGACGGATACGGATGACGCAGCGAAGAAAGATGATGCAGCCGTTCAACACGGTCAAGTCGTCGATCAACCTGAAGTTGTCCAAGACAGTCAGCCGGATGTCGTACCTGAAGGCGATAAGCCAGAAGCGACACCGACAGAACGTCCGAATAACGAATCACGTTAATGAAAAAGACGAATGCCCTTGACGAGGCATTCGTCTTTTTTCGTGTTATAATTCGAGCGAACTGCAATTGACAACAAAGTGAGGAACTATATCATGATTTTAGTGATTGATGTTGGAAATACAAATATTGTTCTCGGGATGTACGATGGAGATCATCTCGTACACCATTGGCGCATCTCAACGGATCGTACAAAAACGACCGACGAGTACGGCATGCTGGTGAAATCGCTATTCGATCATTCGAACGTCTCGTTCGACCAGGTCGAGGGAGTGATCTTATCTTCTGTCGTACCTCCTGTTATTTTCCCACTTGAACAAATGTCGCAACGATACTTCAATGTACGTCCAATCGTTGTAGGACCAGGTGTGAAGACAGGATTGGATATTCACGTCGAGAACCCTCGCGAAGTCGGGGCCGACCGAATCGTTAACGCGGTGGCTGGAATCGCCAAGTATGACGGTCCGCTCATAATTGTTGATTTTGGAACGGCAACCACGTATTGTTACATCGATGAGAAACGTCGTTACCATGGCGGAATCATCTCACCAGGTATCATGATCTCAGTGGAAGCACTCTATCAGCGTGCCGCGAAACTACCTCGGATTGAATTGGCGACCCCGCCGACAGTCATCGGGAAGAACACGATTCAAGCGATGCAATCGGGGACATATTATGGATATGTGGCCCAAGTGGACGGTATCGTGAACCGGATGAAGCGTGAAGTCGGTGAAGCGACTGTCATTGCAACGGGCGGGCTGGCACGATTGATCAGTGAACATGCAGAGACGATTGACCATGTGGATTCGTTCCTGACACTCGAAGGCCTCCGTCTCATTTACGAGCGCAATCAAAAGTAAACTAAAGGAGTTACATCATATGATTCATACAGAACAACAAGCATTACTCGACCAGATGAAGGATGACTATCTCGTTCGTGCCCTCGGTTTTAACGGAGAGGTTCGTGCCTTTGCCGCACGCACGACAAAAACGGTATATGAGACGCAACTTCGTCATCAAACGACACCGGTTGCTTCAGCTGCCCTCGGACGGACGATGACAATCGGTTCGATGATTGGAGCGATGCAAAAAGGTGCAGCGCGTGTCACGCTTAAAGTAGAAGGTGATGGTCCAATCGGGAAAATCATCGTGGACGCAGATACAGCAGGAGATGTTCGTGGATATGTGTCATACCCGCGTGTCGATGGCGGCACATTCGTCAACGAACAAGGAATGACGAAATTGAAAGTCGGCGAAGCCGTCGGGAAAGGGACCATCTCTGTCATTAAAGACTTAGGCTTGAAAGACTATGTCGGTGGTTCTTCAGAGATTCAAACGGGCGAAATCAGTGAAGACTTCACGTACTATTTCGCGACATCTGAGCAAGTGCCGTCAGTCGTCGGAGCGGGTGTCCTCGTCTTACCGGAAGATGAATCGATTCTTGCGGCAGGCGGAATCATCGTCCAGCTGCTCCCGAACGCTTCTGAAGAGACGGTACAAGCGCTCGAAAAAGCACTTCAGACGTTCCCACCCGTATCGGTTTTGATTGGTGAAGAAAAAACGCCAGAAGAAATGCTTCAATTACTCCTTGGCGATAGCCTTGATGTCCTCGACACGAACCCGATCCAGTTCAACTGCACATGCAGCCGTGAACGAATGGAAAGTGCCATTATCGGTCTCGGAAAAGAAGAGATTCGTCAGATGATTGAAGAAGATGGTGGAGCCGAAGCCGTATGTCATTTCTGTGGCGAAAAGTATCATTTCTCAGCGGAACAGTTAGAGACGATGAAAGTTCAGGCGCAGGCGTAAGCAACGTTCCAAATTGCATATTTTCAATTCGATAGGGTATGATAACAATATCGGAATAGTCGGAATTATGAAGGAGGAAATGCAATGCGTATCGTAAACTCAGTAACAGACTTGATTGGAAAGACTCCGATTGTGAAATTGAACGGAATGACTGGACCAGAGGATGCCAACGTGTATCTGAAGCTCGAATATATGAACCCGGGATCAAGCGTCAAAGACCGGATCGCCCTCGCCATGATCGAAGCGGCCGAAAAAGACGGTATCTTGAAGCCAGGTGATACAATCATCGAGCCAACAAGCGGAAACACGGGCATCGGGCTCGCGATGGTCAGTGCCGCAAAAGGATATAAAGCCATTCTCGTTATGCCTGAAACGATGAGCATGGAACGCCGAAACCTCCTTCGTGGATACGGGGCCGAATTGATTTTGACACCAGGACCTGAAGGGATGGGTGGGGCGATTCGTCGCGCTACTGAAGAAGCCGAGAAACATGGCTACTTCCTCCCGCAACAATTCAATAACGCTGCCAACCCGAACGTTCATGAAATGACGACGGGACCTGAGATTGTGGAGGCATTTGAAGAATCAGGACTTTCAGTCGACGCTTTGATTGCCGGAGTCGGGACAGGCGGTACCATTACTGGCGCAGGTAAAGTCGTGAAGGCGAAGTACCCGGACGTAAAAATTCTCGCCGTTGAACCGGTCGATTCACCTGTCTTATCAGGCGGGAAGCCGGGACCTCATAAGATTCAAGGGATTGGGGCTGGATTCGTTCCATCCATCCTCGACACGGAGATTTATGAAGGGGTTCTTCAAATCACGACAGAGCAAGCGTTCGAATACGCTCGTCAGGCGGCACGTACGAACGGTGTCCTCGGTGGTATCTCTTCAGGAGCTGCCATTGCGGCAGCGCTTGATACAGCGAAACGTCTTGGTAAAGGGAAAAACGTATTGGCGATTATCCCGTCAAACGGTGAACGTTACTTGAGCACACCGCTCTATCAGTTTGATGAAGAGTCAAACGAGAGTCGCGTATAACATTTCAGGCAGTAATCGAGAGACATTCTCTTTCGATTGCTGCCTTTTCTTGTGTACAATAAAAGGCATGAATGAATAGACGGAGGAATGACATGTGAGATCGACTGCGTTCAGAACAAAGCGGATGACGAAAGAGAAGATGTATGAGGCCTACATGACGTTGACAGCGGATCAACCGTATCATGCATGGTTAGAGAGTGGGAGAGCGGGACGGTATACGATTGCGGGAATCGAGCCGTTCGGTCGCTTTCATGTAAAAGACGGTGTCGGACTCTTGCAAGTGGGCGATACGACCGAAACGCTATACGGAAAGCCGCTTGAGCTCGTCAGTGAGGTGCGGAAGCGATTTGAGGCCGAGCGTCCGGAAGGGGCTCCTCCTTTCTTTGGTGGCATGATCGGGTATGTCAGTTATGATGTGGCCCGGACGATTGAACGTCTCCCTGAGCAAGCGGAGGATGATTTGTCGACACCAGACGTCTCGTTTCTTCTGTTTGATGAGGTGGCGGTGTTCGATGAAGTGGATTCGACTCTGTACTTGATGGTGACGGCGAAGGAAGGTGCAGAACGTAAGGCGGACCGATTGGCGGCCATGTGGAACGTCGAGTCGCATTACGCGTTCAAGCCGACAGGGCAGTCATCGGTAGAGCGATCGCGCTCCATGTCCCAGGAAGAGTTTGTTGAAGCGGTCAAACGGATTCAGTCCTATATCGTAGAAGGGGACGTGTTCCAAGTGAACTTGAGCGTTCGGCAGTCTGAACCGCTTCTCGCTGACCCGCGTCGTGTATATGATACGTTGCGACAAATGAATCCATCTCCTTATATGGGCTATTTCGTGGACGACGCTTTGACGATGGTCTCCGCTTCACCAGAGTTGTTGCTTGAAAAACATGGAACCGACATTTCGACGCGCCCGATCGCGGGTACGCGTCCACGTGGCAAAGATGATGTGGAGGACCTAGAGTTGGCGAACACGTTGCTTGAAAACGAGAAAGAGCGAGCAGAACACGTCATGCTCGTCGACCTCGAACGGAACGACCTTGGCAAGGTGGCGGCATATGGCAGCGTTCATGTTGATGAATTGATGGTGATTGAGAAATACTCACACGTACAACATATCGTCTCGAACGTACGGGGTACGATTCGGGATGAAGTATCAGGAGCCGAAGCGCTAGCAGCGATGTTCCCAGGCGGCACCATCACCGGCGCCCCGAAAATTCGAACGATGGAAATCATCGAAGAACTCGAACCAGTTCGCCGGGGACTCTACACCGGTTCATATGGATGGTTAAGTTGGAATGACGACCTTGTCTTCAATATCACGATTCGAACGATGGTCGTGAAAGACGGAATCGCATACGTTCAAGCGGGAGCAGGTATCGTGATTGATTCGGATCCGGTCTCGGAATATGAAGAATCCCTGTCCAAAGCGAAGGCGCTATGGGCGGCGAAACACATGACGGAGGAAACGACATGATTGTATTGATCGACAACTATGACTCATTTACGTATAACTTGGTGCAATATTTCGGTGAACTCGGTCAAGAACTGGTCGTGTATCGAAACGATGAAGTCACGATTCAAGAGATTGAGGCGCTTGCCCCGAGTTATCTTGTCATTTCGCCGGGACCTTGCACTCCGAATGAGGCGGGAATTAGCATCGAGGCAATCCGAGCGTTCGCAGGTCGTATCCCGATTTTAGGGGTTTGCCTCGGACATCAGGCGATTGCGCAAGCGTTCGGCGGAGAAGTCGTCCATGCGGAGCGGCTCATGCATGGAAAAACGTCGAAGATTCAACATGACGGAAAATCGATTTTCAAGGAGATTCCACAACAGACGATTGTGACCCGTTACCATTCGTTGGCCGTGGAGCGTTCGTCGCTACCAGAGTGTCTAATGGTCACTGCAGAGACGGAGACTGGAGAAATCATGGCACTCCGTCACCGAACGCTTCCGATCGAAGGGGTGCAATATCACCCTGAAGCGATTTTGACTGAGCATGGGAAAGAAATGATTCGAAACTTTATCGAGGAGTATCGTCATGTGGTATTGGCATAACGGAGAGTTAGTCGAGCGTGAGAAGGTGTTGATCCCGGTTGAAGATCACGGTTTCTTGTATGGAATGGGCTTGTTCGAGACGTTCCGTACATATGAATTCGTCCCTTTCCTGTTCGATGCCCACTGGGAGCGCTTGATAAAGAGTCTCGATGAGCTGTGGATAGACTTCCCGTTTACGAAAGAAGAAATCGGGACGGCGATTCAGCAACTGTGCCGTCAAAATGATGCACCCGACCTCTATATCCGCTTGAACGTGTCGGCGGGGGTTGCACCACTTGGTCTCTATGCGGGGCGTTATGAGACACCGAACGTCACGTTGATCGTCAAACCGCTCTCCTCAGAAGTCGTACCACAGGAAAAGCGAGTCGAACCGATCCCGTTTCCGAGAAGTCGTCCTGAAGCAGCTTTTCGATTAAAATCGCATCATTACATGAACAATATCCTTGGGAAACGGACCTTACAAGACCAGAGTGCTGAAGGACTATTTGCGGACGAGCATGGATGTGTAGTGGAAGGGCTCGTGTCGAACATTTTTTGGGTCGGTCCAGATGATAGGTTATACACGACTCCGCTCTCGAGCGGAGCACTCGCAGGTGTGACGCGACAATGGGTGATGGACCATTTCTCTGTAGTCGAACAACCCGTGACATTTGAAGAATTGACTGCAGCGAAAGAGATTTGGATGACGAATTCAATCCAACAAGTCGCTCCGGTGACGCATTATGGAAATCTGAGATACCCCGGTAAAGACGGGGTACGATTTAACGAAGTGTGGGCGAAACTCGTTCGCTCACTTGGTTAGGAGGCGGAAACATGACGAAAATCATGGGTATTTTAAACGTGACCCCGGACTCGTTTTCGGATGGGGGACGGTATACGGCAATCGAGGAAGCTGTACGACATGCGAAACAACTCGTACAAGAAGGTGCCGATGCGATTGATATCGGTGGAGAATCGACAAGGCCGGGCGCAGTACTTGTTTCCGAGGAAGAAGAGATTGAACGTGTCGTCCCAATCATCCGTCGACTAAAAAACGAAATCGATGTCCCGATTTCGATTGATACGTATAAGCCGATGGTGGCGAGAGCGGCAATCGAGGCCGGTGCGACGATCATCAATGACGTATGGGGTTCGAAATGGGGAGACCGCTCGATGGCACGTGTCGCTTTCGAATGTGGGGTTCCCATCATTCTCATGCACAACCGAACAGACCGGGACTACCATCATTTCATTGAAGATGTGGTTAGCGATCTACAGGAATCAATTGAGATTGCACATGCGGCAGGCGTAAGGGATGAGCACATTTGGTTAGATCCGGGCATCGGATTTGCGAAAGACGTGGCGCAAAACCTTGAACTCATGAATCATCTCGACGTGATCACACGTCTTGGGTATCCGGTTCTGCTCGGCACGTCGCGTAAGTCGTTTATCGGGCTTACGCTCGATTTACCGACAGAGGAACGGCTCGAAGGAACGATTGCGACGACGTGTCTTGGCATCATGAAGGGGTGCGACTGGGTGCGCGTGCACGACGTCAAAGCAAACGCCCGTGCTGCGAAGATGATGGATGCGATGATTGGGGGGAACGGACATGGATAAAATATTTGTGAACGGGATGCGTTTTTACGGGTATCATGGGGTGTTTGAAGAAGAAAACCGTCTCGGTCAACGGTTTCACGTGGATTTAATGTGTGAACTAGATCTCGCGCCTGCGGGACGTTCGGATGACTTGAACAATGGGGTCAGCTATGCCGGCTTGTATCAATTGACGGAAGATGTTGTGACGGGAGAACCGGTCAATTTGCTGGAAACACTCGGAGAACGCATCACGACAGCCGTGTTGGCGCATAATGAGTTGATTCAACGTGTGACGGTTAAAGTCATTAAACCGGACCCACCCATCCCGGGACACTATGACTCAGTGGCAATCGAGATGACAAGGGGACGGACGTTATGATTTATATTGCATTAGGCGCGAACATCGGGGAGCGGGCCGCGCAATTGTCTGCGGCAATCGATGAGATGGAGCGAGCAGGTCTCCACGTCACGAAACAGTCGTCGGTCTATGAGACGGCTCCTGTCGGATATACAGAGCAACCTTCGTTTTTTAATATGGTGGTCGAAGTCGAGAGTCGCCAATCCTCGGACGAACTGCTCAAAACGCTTCAACAGATCGAACAACGATTAGGACGGGAACGTCTATTTAAGAACGGACCGCGTACCATCGACCTTGACATCCTCTTTTATAATGGGGAAGATATACAATCAGAACACTTAACGGTTCCGCATCCGCGCATGCAGGAACGTGCATTTGTTCTTGCCCCGTTAGCGGAGATCGCGCCAGAACTCGTCGTTCGAGGACGGACGGTCGCCTCTTGGCTTGAAGGGTTATCAATGACGGACCGCCAAGATGTTGTCCGGTTACAGTTGCTTACGAATTTGGTGAAATGAAGGATGTGTTGTCTTGACAGGCTTTAAGATAGGAAACATAGAGATTAAAAACCGTGCAGTCCTCGCGCCGATGGCCGGCGTGACCAATCCCGCTTTCCGTTTGATTGCAAAAGAGTTCGGAGCGGGACTCGTCTGTGCCGAAATGGTTAGCGATAAAGGAATCTTGCTCGAGAACGCTCGGACGATGCGCATGCTATACGTCGATGAACGAGAGAAACCGCTCAGTTTACAAATCTTCGGCGGTTCGAAAGATACACTCGTCAGAGCGGCGCAGTACGTCGACCAAAACACCAACGCGGATATCATTGATATCAACATGGGTTGTCCCGTACCGAAAGTGACGAAGTGTGACGCAGGGGCGAAGTGGTTACTCGACCCGGATAAAGTATATGAGATGGTGAATGCCGTCACGAATGTCGTCGAAAAACCGGTCACGGTGAAAATGCGCCTTGGTTGGGACGATGATCACATCTTTATTTTGGACAATGTGAAGGCGGCTCAGACAGGTGGAGCGGCAGCCATTGCCATTCATGGACGTACGCGTGCCCAACAATATGAAGGAACCGCGAATTGGGACTGGATTGGCGAGGCGAAGAAAGTCGCGACCGTACCGATTATAGGGAACGGGGACATTGCCACACCACAAGACGCGAAGCGTGTCATTGACCAATATGGCGTGGATGCCGTCATGATTGGACGTGCGGCACTTGGGAATCCGTGGATGCTCTATCAAACGGTCCAGTACCTTGAAACAGGGGAGCTTCCGCCGGAACCAGAGGCGCGTGAGAAAATCGACATCTGCATGCTTCATCTCGACCGGTTGAGTGCAATCAAAGGTGAGCTGACAGCCGTACGCGAAATGCGTCAACACGCGGCCTGGTATTTGAAAGGGTTGAAAGGCAGTGGTCCGATTCGCAAACAAATCAACGAAACGGAATCGCGCGAAGCGTTCGCGGCGGTCCTTTATGGATTTGTGGACCAACTCGAACGACAACTGTCAGAAGTGTGAACTAGTGAAAAGAACTAATTTATGGTAAGCTTGTTTGGCGAAAAAGTGCACCACAACGAATGAACGGCTTCGGCTGTGCTGTTGGCCATCGGGTCGACAGTTTTTTGTTAGAGAGAAACCCAATATGGATAGAGGAGTGAATGGAATAGTGAGCCACGAGTTAGAAATGAATGATCAAATGCAGGTTCGTTTTGAGAAGATGACCGATATGCGTGAGCGCGGTCTCGACCCGTTCGGTCACCGCTTTGATCGTTCTGCACACGCAGGTGAATTACATGAGCAGTATGAATCAATTGAAAAAGAGGCTTTGGCTGAACAAGATGTAGAAGTCACATTGGCTGGACGCATCATGACGAAACGTGGAAAAGGGAAGGTTTTCTTTGCCCACATTCAAGATGTGACAGGTCAAATTCAAATTTACGTTCGCAAAAACGATGTCGGGGATGAGCCGTTTGACTTATTCAAGTCTTCAGACCTCGGTGACATCGTCGGTGTGAAAGGGAAGCTCTTTAAAACGAACGTTGGTGAGCTTTCGATTCACGTGGAAGAGTTTGAATTATTGACGAAGGCGCTTCGCCCGCTTCCGGACAAATACCATGGATTAAAAGACGTGGAACAGCGCTATCGCCAACGCTATCTTGATTTGATTACAAACCAGGACTCGCGTCAGACATTCATTTTGCGTAGCCGCATCATTTCGGAGATTCGCAACTTCTTAAATCAAAAAGGATATTTAGAAGTGGAAACACCGATGTTACACACAATCGCGGGTGGAGCAGCGGCGCGTCCGTTCTTAACGCATCATAATGCGTTGGATATGGAACTTTATATGCGTATTGCCATCGAACTTCACTTGAAACGCTTGATCGTTGGTGGACTCGAGCGCGTGTACGAAATCGGACGTGTATTCCGTAACGAAGGGATCTCTACACGTCACAACCCTGAATTCACGATGATCGAATTGTATGAAGCCTATGCAGATTACAACGACATCATGGATTTGACGGAAGAATTGGTTGCGCACGTAGCGAAAGAAGTACTCGGTTCAACAGATGTGCAGTATGGTGAAGATACAATTCATCTTGGCATCGGTTGGAAACGTGCACATATGGTCGACCTTGTTAAAGAAGAGACAGGTGTCGATTTCTGGCAACAAATGTCCGATGAAGAAGCACGTGCTCTCGCAAAAGAACACGGTGTAGAAGTACAAGATCATATGACGTTTGGTCATATCGTGAATGAATTCTTCGAGCAGAAAGTAGAAGAAACGTTGCTTCAACCGACATTTGTCACAGGACACCCGGTTGAAGTATCACCATTGGCGAAGAAGAATGAAACAGATCCACGCTTCACGGATCGTTTCGAGTTGTTCATTGTTCGTCGTGAACATGCGAATGCCTTCACGGAGTTGAATGACCCAATCGATCAACGTGAACGCTTTGAAGCACAGTTGCTTGAAAAAGAAGCAGGTAACGATGAGGCACATGAACTCGACAACGATTTCCTTGAGGCACTTGAATATGGTATGCCGCCAACAGGCGGACTTGGAATCGGGATTGACCGCCTCGTCATGTTATTGACGAACGCGCCTTCAATCCGTGACGTTCTTCTTTTCCCAACGATGCGCCATCAACAATAATCAATTTAGTGGCCGGATCATCCGTTAATATGATCCGGCTTCTTTTTTTGTCAGCCTCGAAACGCATAGGTAAGCCGTTAAACAGAAGGAATGCTATAGATGAAAAACTTTTTTAAAAAAACTTTAGAAAAACCCCTTGCGTTAATGAGAGGTGTACGGTAAATTAATAAACGTTGCCGCTGATGGCAGCGGAAAAGAAATAAAAAAGTGGTTGACAACTGTGTCGATGACTTGTATTATTTTAAGAGTCGCCAAGAGCGGCAGACGAACTTTGAAAACTGAACGATGAGGCAAAAATAAGTTTTACTATTTTTGAATGAAGCGCAAGCTTCGTCAATTTAAGAGCTGTATCAAATTCTTTGGAGAGTTTGATCCTGGCTCAGGACGAACGCTGGCGGCGTGCCTAATACATGCAAGTCGAGCGCAGGAAGCCGTCT
>NZ_JACSJL010000013.1:0-30177 GCF_018617075.1 Exiguobacterium sp. s123
TGGAAGACATCCGCCTCCTCTACGACCAGGTGAACGGGACCTACGGTTATCGACGGATCACCATGACGGTCAATCGCAGACGACGCCAGCATGACCTGCCGGCATACAATGAGAAGCGCATCTATCGTCTCATGCGTATCCATGAGATCCGTTCGGTCATCCGCCAGAAGCGAAAACGGCACAAAAAGTCGTCACCACAACATGTGGCAGAGAACGTATTAAACCGTGAATTCACAGTTAAAAAGCCGAATGAGAAATGGGTAACGGATGTGACAGAATTTAAATATGGCCTATCTAAGAAGGCCTATCTCAGTGTGATTCGTGATCTTTATGACGGATCCATTATTAGCTATGTGCTGGGACACTCTAATAATAATCAACTGGTATTTAAAACGCTTGACCAGGCAATCGTACGATTGCATCAAGAACACCCACTGATTCATAGTGATCGTGGATTCCAATACACCTCTAAGGCGTTCAAGCGTAAATTAGAGGCGGCAGGAATGACTCAAAGTATGTCACGGGTTGGTCGCTGTATTGATAATGGACCAATGGAATCTTTTTTCGGCACGTTAAAATGTGAAAAGTATTATTTACATAAGTATCAGACCTTTGAAGAACTTAACATTGCCATAAATGAGTACATCTATTTTTATAATCACGAAAGATACCAAAAACGATTAAACGGCCTCAGCCCTAAAGAATATAGAGCGAAAGCCGCTTAAATCACTTTTATTATTTCCACTGTCTACTTGACGGGGGGCAGTTCAGATTATTTTTTAATAATTTATTAAACTCAAAAGGGCACTAAACGTTTCGTTCTCTGCCATGATGTATACCCCTAATCCAACAAAGACTATAGGGATAATCCATCTTCCGTATTTCTCCAAAACTTCAGAAACATGTCTGAAGGAAGCTAAACGATATCCTACAAAACACCAGACAGCAACCATTATAAAGAAGATAATAACCGTAATTACCAGTTCATTCACACTTAAAGTTGTAAAATAAGGCACATAGATGCCGATATTGTCCCCGCCATTAGCGAATGTGATGAAGGCTACACTCATAAATAGTTTGTTAAATCTCCCTGAGTTTAAACTGGAGAGGATCGCACCTTCATCTTCATCTTCACCCTTAATAAACAGTTTAATCCCTAAATAGATCGGAATTAAACCAAGCAATCCAACCCATTTTTCTGGAATCAACATGACGCCAAAAGTTCCCAAAAGACTGATTAAAACCAGCAAGGCAAAACCTAAGTATTGCCCAATGACTATATCTTTAGGGTAGATCCGGTTACTCTTTGTCTGCGCGTTCATCTTTAAACCGCCAGTCGCTCTAGCCTGTGCATTTGCCTGAGAGAACAGCAGCATCAAAACAAAAATATCATCAATATTGGTTACTAAGAAAGCCCCAATTGCGGAAATAATAGTCAAAGCCACTTTTATCAACTCCATGGTAAGTTATTAAAACATTCACACGTATGTTTGAATGTTATGAATAGGTTCTCCCCTGCTTAGTGTAAATATACGGGAAGTAGCTCCCCTATCCAGTGAAGAGCAAAATATAGCAATATCCCTACAAAAAAGAAAAGAATAACGACTCTGTCTTCAGTGGCACTAACAACAGGCAGCAAGTCAACGGTAGATATGTATAGAAATATTCCTGCTGTAATGGAAAGAGCTATCGCGAGGATGCTGCTATCTACCATAAAAAATTGTGTTAGAGACACGGCTGCGATCGCGCCTGTTATCGTTGATAGACCCAATAAGAAAGATGCTCCTATCGCCTTCTTCTTGCTTTCAAAGCTTGCAAATACGATGGAAGAAATCGTTAAACCATCCGGAATTTTATGTATTAATACAGCAATCAATACAACAAATCCTATTCTCTCGTCTATTTTGAAACTGGCTACAATAGAGACACTATCAAAAAACGTGTGAACCAGCATGCCCAATAAAGCACTAAAGGTTGTGCTTTGAGAATGAGAATGTTTATGAGTCTCTTCTCCGAAATGAAAATGGGGTGCAAGAAACTGCTGGAACAAAAAGATCAAACCAAATCCAATAACAATATATAGGGCACTGGATTCCTGAATTTCTAATGCTTCTGGTATTAAATCCATAATCGCAATAGCGAAAAGTATCCCGGCGCTCAGCGCCATTAAGCCATTTAAGCCCCTTCTAGACCAATTTTTTTTAAGAAAGATCACAAAGCCACCCAGGACATTTGCGAAAGCCGCAGTTAGGACGTAAAACAAAATGTCCATTAATTCCCCCACTCCATTAAATGAAAAGTTTAACCTGCACTTATGAAAAGTGCCGGTCTGCTGCATTCACATTATTTCTTTTTATTCAGCATGTGAATGGCGTGCCCCATCACACCTTCCGCCGCTTCCATCAATGGCTCAGGCAACGTTGGATGGGCATGGATTGTAAGGCTTAGATCTTCGGCAGTTGCTCCAGATTCAATGGCAAAAACTGCTTCAGCAATAAGCGACGATACTTCTGGTCCTACCATCTGTGCGCCTAACACCCTTTTGCTGTTCTTCTCGGCTACAATCTGCACAAAGCCATCTGCATCTGAAACAGATAATGCCCTTCCGTTCGCTTGGAATGGAAAACGGCTGGAAACCGTTTCGTATCCCTGTTCTTTTGCTTCTTTCTCTGTTAATCCTGTGTAGGCAACTTCAGGATCACTGAAGATAACAAAAGGCATGGCTTGAAAATCAATGATGCTGTTTTGTCCGCTAATCACTTCTGCAGCTACTTTTCCTTCGTAGCTAGCTTTATGGGCAAGGAGGTATCCGCCAGCACAGTCACCTATTGCATAAACATGCTCCACGTTTGTCTGGCATTTCTCATTTATCTTAATAAAACCACGCTCGTCTAATTCTACTCCGATATTTTCCAACCCAATTTTCCCTGTGTTCGGCTTTCTTCCTATAGAAACTAAGCAATAATCTCCGTTAACCACTTCTTCCTTGCCATCAACCTGTACACGAACTTTTACTTCATCCCCTGTGTTTTCTCCGCCTTGGACCAGAGCATTGGTTACAACTGTGATACCTAGTTCTTTTAGATGCCGTTTTACCACATTTGTAAGCATAGGATCGGTACCTGGAAGAATCGTGTTGGACCCTTCGAGAATGGTCACTTTTGATCCGAATTTGGCATAAGCAGTGCCCAGCTCCAAACCAATATAACCACCGCCTACCACAACTAAATGTTTTGGTACTTCCTGCAGCACCAATGCCTCAGTGGAAGAAATGATTCTTTTTTTATCAAATGGCATACTTTTTAGTTCGAAAGGCAAAGATCCTATCGCAAGGATTAAATCTTTGTAGGAATATGCTTGTTCTTCGTTATTCATTTTGATTTTAGCCGTATAGGGTTTAGTAAGATAGGCTTCTCCACTGATTACCTCTACTCCATTGCCTTTCAGTAAGGTCTTAACCCCGCTGGTTAACTTATTCACGATGCCGTCTTTCCACTTTACTACTTCCGGCATATCTACTTGAACTTCACCAGAAACCTTGATGCCCATTGCACTGGCGTGTTGAATATGTTTTACCCGCTCAGACGCACTAATAAGAGCTTTTGATGGGATACACCCCCGGTTAAGGCAAACGCCCCCTAGTTCTGCTTTATCTACCAGAACCACTTTTTTCCCCAACTGGGCCGCCCGTATGGCCGCCACATAACCTCCAGATCCTGCTCCTATTACTAACAAATCGACATCTTTTGTCATTTTAGCTTCCTCCTCCGGTGATTTCAGAATGAAATAAACGAACGGTCTTTCACGAAAAAACAGAACCGTTTTCGTGCAATATGTAATCCTAAAACTGCTGTGAACCAACCTGTAACGTATACCCATTTTTAATCATTTTTAATGTAACTAACCCCCAAATTTCTATACATGGTAAGAAAAAGGGCTTTCCAGACAACCAGAAAGCCCTTTTCCCTTTTATTCCTTGACCCGCATAAGCCGCATACTATTTAGCGCTACCAGAAGAGTTGCCCCCATGTCTGAAAGGATGGCAATCCAAAGTGTTAACCAGCCCGGTATGACCAATAGCAAGGCAATAAATTTAATGGCAATTGCAAAGGTGATGTTAGCTTTGATGATATTTAGGGATTTACGGCTTAGTTTCACAGTGAATGGAAGTTTTCTTAAATCATCTCCCATTAAAGCAACGTCTGCCGTTTCCAGTGCTGTATCTGTACCAGCTCCACCCATTGCAATCCCAACGGTAGAAGCTGCTAACGCAGGGGCATCATTGACACCATCTCCAATCATGGCTACTTTTCCGTACTCGGATCTCAATTGTTTAATATAGTTTAATTTGTCCTCTGGCATCAGTTCTGCCTGAATATCCGATACGCCAACATGGCCGCCGATCGCATTCGCGGTACCTTGGTTATCGCCTGTAAGCATAATGGTCTTTTTGATGCCAAGTTGATGCAATTTCTGAATAACGTCTTTACTTGATTCACGTACTTCATCCGCTACCGCAATCACAGCAAGTATTTCTTTTTCAGTTCCGACCACCATAGCTGTCTTGCCTTGGTTTTGAAGAGTAGTAACATTTTGCTCTAAGTCTTTATCGAAATCATTAGTCAATAATTCCTTAAAGAGTTTCGGGCTACCGATGTAATAAGTCGTCCCGTTTACGATACCCTTTATACCCTTTCCTGTGATAGAAGAGAAATCCTCTACCTGTACGTCAGAATAATTAATGTTCTCCGCTTCTGCTTTTTTCATAATGGCTGAAGCAAGAGGATGCTGGGAACGATATTCTAATGCAGTAATGATGGACAGCAATTCTTTTTCATTTGCCTGCTTGTTCAACACATTAAAATCAGTTACCACTGGGACACCTTTTGTTAGTGTGCCCGTTTTATCAAATGCAATGGCCTTTAAGGCACCCATTTCTTCTAGATAAATACCGCCTTTTATAAGAACGCCCTTTTTCGCTGCATTCCCGATTGCTGAAACAATGGAAATCGGAGTGGAAATAACCAATGCACAAGGACAGCCGACAACAAGAACAGCTAATCCTTGATAAATCCATGTTTCCCAACTGCCATCAAAGAATAATGGAGGGACTATAGCGACTAAAGCTGCAATGACCATAATGACTGGCGTATAATATTTCGCGAATTTTTCGACAAATGCTTGAGATGGGGCACGTTCTCCCTGTGCTTCCTCTACAAGATGAATAATTTTTGCAATCGTTGTGTCTTCTACCAGCTTAGTTATTTTTACCTCAAGCAAGCCTTCTTCATTTAAAGTACCTGCAAACACTTCATCATCAACCGTTTTCGCAACAGGAACAGACTCGCCCGTAATGGCCGCCTGGTTGACAGCCGAATAGCCGCTTACTACAGTCCCGTCCATGGCAATCTTCTGGCCGGGTTTCACAATCATAATATCACCAATGGCAATGTCATCCACATGGATCATCAATTCTTGTCCATTTCGTCTAACGAGTGCCTCTTTTGGTGCAATATCCATTAATGAACGAATGGATTGTCTTGCTTTATCCATAGAGAATCGTTCAAGAGCTTCACTAATCGCAAAGAGAATGACAACAATGGCCACTTCTCCCCATTCCCCAATGATAGCGCCACCTATAACAGCCACTGTCATAAGGGTTTTCATGTCAAACTCAAAGCGAAACAAGTTTTGCAAACCGACTTTGAAAAGCGATAATCCTCCGATCAACATGGATGCTAAAAATAATAATGTAGTAACGAGGTTCTCTTCCCCATTCACACTCTGGGACAGGTAACCGAACGCAATCAATAAGGACGCAAAGAGCAGCGTACTGTGCTTTTTATAAAATGGCACTTTATCTTCTTTCGTATCTTCTTTTACCTCTTGTGATGCTTGGCGAGCAGATTTTTCAGGTGTCACTTTGAGATTCTCAAATGCACCTGCTTTTTCTAGTTCTTCTATCGTTGCATTACCATAAACAACAATTTTAGATGCACCAAAATTTACTTTTGCATCCTCAACTCCAGATAGCTGTTTTACATTTTTTTCGAATTTACCCGCGCAGTTTGCGCAAGTAAAACCTTGTACACGATAGGCCTTCATTTCTTGTTCAGATGTTATTGCCTTTTGATCAGACATTGACATTCACTTCTTTCTTATGTTCTAGTACAATCATCATTATTTGTCTAATATGTTCATCGTCTAACGAATAAAACGCTAGTTTTCCTTCTTTTCTATATCTTACAATCCCCTGCTTATGAAGGGTCCTTAAATGATGAGAAGCATTTGCCACCGTAATACCAATAATATTTGCTATATCACACACACATAACTCTTCATCTTGACACAAAGCATAGGTAATCTTTGCCCTATTTTCATCCGCAATTGCTTTTAACATTTGGGCAACACTAACAATATCGATTGTTTTTAAATCACCTTGTATTCGATTGACCTTTTCCTCGTCATAACAAAAAAATTCACAAGTATCTTTCTTATTCACATTATCACCCCATTGATATTCAAGTGTTCACTTGAATATAGTATATACCTTTCCTTGGTCAATATTCAAGTGAATATTTGAATGAAAAACATAAAATGATTTTTCTAATAGTAATTCCCGTTAACGAACGTTAGAAAGACATATTTGTTTATCTTTTCACAAAAAATGAAAAGGGCTTTAAATAGTCCTTTTCATTTTGTCTTAATTGTCCATTAACTCATCTTTTTATCAATGTTCGTTTTTTATATTTGATGAGTAAGCAAACGAACAGAGGTCCTTAATGATGAAATTGGATATACACGAGTCTCAAACAACTTGGATTCACAGTCAGATAAATAAAAGAATTGGTAATACTGAAACTATTCATTCAAAGAGAAAGGAAATGAATTTCACTTACTCAGCCGCACCTCAAGCTATACCTTTATTTTCCTGATGTTCCCAATAGAGCAGTTCCTCTACAGTAGAGAACACAGAAAAAATACTTACGACAGAGGAAAAACATCAAGACGTCCGAGCCGGGCACCACGGAATCAAGTGCGGCGACTATTACAGAAGGACCTGTCGATATCAAATATGGGGATTGCGAGTATTGTGCGTCCACGAATGAGCATTGTAAATTGATCCGTGTCACGTCAGACGGTCGTTAAGGTTTCAGGCGTCGAATACAGTAAGCTCGACAGGTGACATGTTATCCGTAAGGACGGCGGCGCGATTGACTTTAAAATGATCATCACATATCTAGATACGAAAACTTATATTACATCACATTACCAATACACATATACGGTCAAAAGAAATGTGGTTACCGACTCGTTCGACAAGGTCAATCCGGACGAGTTGAACGAGGCACTCACAGAAAGTGAGTTGGAATCCCCAGCCACGAACGAGCCTGCTGGTGATGAGATACGAATGGAGACGGTCAGGTGACGATCCAGGAAGCGAAAGACGCCGGTTTCACGATGCCGATTATGAGCGACCATTGGCTCTACCCCTATATGCGTGATAACGACAACGTCGGAATGGTCGGGGAATGATTTCAACCCAAAAATTAAAACAATGATGATTGTATAAAAAGACATCCTCCATTTCTAAGAGAATGTCTTTTTATATTCATTTACGTTTTCGATTCACTTTATCGAGCCGAATTTTCTCAATTAACGCGTGGATGATTTGCTCATCTCTTCCACCGAAATCTTTATTGAAGGGAATCCGCTCTCCTTCGAACATGAAGTAATCGAGCAGGTACGGGACTCGAGGTGTTGCGTGGCCCCACGTGTGCTCCGAGCAACGTTCCCACACCTCGGCTTCGAACTCTTTTGAATAGCGCATATGCTCGACGGCAGCCTTGACCTCCGATTTCTTCAGGACAAAATAGTCTTCAAAGACGAATTTACCGAGAAGCTCATACCACATCTCCTCGCGGACCCGTTCTTTAATCGCTTCTACATCGACTTCAACATGATACGGGGCCTCTTCTTCATTCTTGATGACATCCCTTGCTTCCCCTGTCACCGACTCCGGATGCAGCTCCCACCCTTCAGGCATCCGTTCTTTGATGAACTGTTCGAGCGCCTCCTCACTGATCCGATATCCTTTTTTACGTGACTCGAGCGGTTCTGCCTGGATCACGCCTTTTCGTACCCAGTTGCGGACCGTCTCCTTATGGCTTGTGAGCTTGTTCTTCGATAAGATTTCAAATGCCTCATCAATCGTATACATGATAAGCCTCCTTTTAACACAACGATGATTTTATTAAATAATACCATGACCATTGTATTAAAGTAAGCTGTTACTTTAATCGGTTTCAAATTGATAAGAAATTACTAAATGGATACCAAACAAAAACACCATTCCGGAGAATGGTGTACCTCTAGAAAATTGTTTTCATTTCTTAAAAAATATTTTTAATACTTATTATACTGCTTAACGAGACTTATCTCCTACTTGCGAATACGTTTGAGTAACTTTAAGTCCAGTTGACGTAGAAGCATCCCATCTCACTTTACTTGTTATTGACATATCAAATGACATTAATCCAATTCCGTTATAGCCACCGACAGTAACGTTGTATAATCCCATAGCGTTAATATCGTATCCGATTTTTTCAGCACGTGAATCAATTGCTTGCGAAGAAGCTTTGATTGCTGTCGGAAAAATACTCGACGTCCCACTAGTACTGTGCCCAGTTAATCTTAAGCCATCAGATCTTGTGGTATAGGTAGTCACAAGACCACAAGTAGAATCAGGGTACAATAACGCACGGATACTATATGCAATTTTATAAGAATATGTACCAAAACTTCGTGTTAATTGAAGACTTTGAACAATAGCTTTATTTTGAGGAGTTTTTGCCAATTCAACTAATTCGTTTGATGTCACCACTGTAATTTCTGCTCCAGTTTTAGGAAGTGTATACGTCACTTTAGAATTCCCTCCTAAATTTTCATCATCAGCGATAGAAAAAACAGAGATTTCCTCTTCTAACAATTCGTTATATTGATTAAGAACTTCTGGGCTAGTATTTTTAATTAATGTTAATTCTTCTGGAAGTAAACCTTCATTTGATGAGAGTACAGAATAACTGAAAGATTTAGAGTTGTTTATTTTAGTCAACTTTTGATTAGTTTTGCTAGCTTTTTTCTTATCCATTATTTCTTTACTTTCTTGTGAAAATTCACTCAAGCTATCAATAAAGTAGTTTACATTTTCTTCAGCGCCAACTGATGGGATAAATAGATTAGCAGAAAGTAAAGTTGCTAAAGTTAAAGTGGAAATTTTTTTCATTTTATTCCTCTGCTTTTGAGTTATAATAAGTATTAAAGAAGCAAATAGCCTCTATTTCTTTCTTACAGAATAATATTAGAACATTATTTTCTTTTAATAAACAAATTTTAGGACTTTTTTTGGATTTGATTAATAATAAATACCTTTTTTATTCATCTTTATTGCTTATATGCGTAGGATTAACAAGTAATATCCTTCTTGAAAAATTTTGTATGTTTTCAAACAGTACATTTAGCATCTTAAGTATTCCTATTGGTTCAGTTGATAATTATTTTTATCCCGGATTATTTTTATTGTTTTTGACCACGATAGGTCTGTATTTATTGCCCTTCTCATTCCTTCTTATTAAATGAGAAAAAAGCCACTATTAGTTTCACATTCTTAGTAGCAGTTATAATCTTCCCTCACATTCCATTTTAATTTTTCAGTAAGTAAATGCTGGTTAGCATTAATCTTGGCGAGTGCGTCTGCTAGTTCGTCATCACTGACCTATGAGAAGTTTAAACCCTTCGGGAAGAACTAGCGGAGAAGACTGTTGAGGTTCACATCGCTCCCCTGCTACCGTGATGAATAAGGGTCGGCGAAATAAAGTGGCATGCCAAGTGAGGACCGGATGCGCTCGTAACAGCTGAACGCCTTGCCTCAGTCCGTCGTCGCCGTCATGAATGTACCCCTCTGGGAAGACGCCATGGAACGTGTTGATCACCTCCAAAATCGAGGCCGCACTGCGGTTCGCGATTGGTAGGACGAGGTAGAACCGGTCCTTGCGCTCGATGAACGTCGCGACGCAAGCCTCCGACCTCCCGCGGCCGGTCCGAGACGGTCAGCCCGACGTTGATGCGCCCGACGATCTGTTCCGGGGACCAGGTCGCCCGCAGTTTCTCGATGATCGTCAGACGCATCATGTCGTCGAGCTTCGTCTTAGCGCCACAGTTCTCTTTCGCCCTCACATAGCGTTCCTGTGCACGTTCCGATTTTTACCCGGTGTTCCGTCTGATCTCCCGCGAGACGGTCGAGGACTGCCGCCCAAGCCCCAGATAGGTCTCTATTTCCACGCGCTCGGTTGTGGTAAGATGGGTATAGCTCATGGCGACTCCTCCGTCTGAATGTTTGCGTCGTAACTTCATTCTACACTAGGCCGCCGCTATGGGCTTTTTTTGCGTTCACGTTGGGGTATTGCACTTAATTTTATAATTCATCTAATATAAATAATGGTACGATTTACAACTTCCACTTTGAAACTATTGAATTATATTTAATCACAGAATGTCATAATTTTAAAAAAAGTATATCCATCCAAATAAATATACGCACAATAGTCAGTTGTTGAAGATACACTAAAATTTACGGATGCCGCTTGATTTAGTCCGATGCTCGCGTCCCCGTTTGTGGTAATTGTATTGTTATTATAAAAATCTCCGTTCACAATCAAAAAATTCGACCATCGTTTTGTAAATGCGTGTCTCGATTTTCCGTAACAGTTGGTTCGCTGGCACGAGTTCGTCGAACGTTACTATCTCCAATTGAGTTCGGTTGGTTTTCCGATTTTGTTGATTTCCTGATCATTCGATTCTCCTACATAACTGTTTCTATGTCCCTCATTATAAAAAAGCGATGACGTTACGAAAAAAAGGATTGATGCGTGGACCGACCAAGGGCACGGCGAGACTTCCAGGGGATCAGCAAGCAAAGGGAGGTCCAGCAGCGACAATGTCTCGATGCGGCTCCCTGTTTGTCCTCAGAAAAGCGAACTGTGCCCGGTCGGGCAAATAAAAAAGACTGCAGACAATGTGATGTCTACAATCTGAGACAGCACGGGCCGTCTTAAGAGTTCTGTAAAATCTTGATGTCGTTGACGATGTCCTCGATCGGCACGTCTTGGAATCCTTGATACGCCTTGATGATTTTCCCGTCCTGATCGACGAGATAGAACCACGTCGCGTGATCCACTTGGGTGCCTTCTGACGGTTTGCGGACGAGCGCTTTGAAGTTTTGTTGCGCAAACGCCTCAATCTCTTCTTGCGAATAGCCCGTCAAGAATTGCCAATCGGCTTTCGCCAAGTCGTAATCAGCCATGAACGCTTGAATCTTGTCCGGCGTATCGACGGTCGGGTCGACGCTGAACGACACGAATTGGACGTCTTCGACGCCTTCCTCGACGAGCGCTTCATTGAGTTTCGTCATGTTGTACGTCATCGGTGGACAGACCGTCTCACAGTTTGTGAACACGAAGTCGGCCATCCATACCTTCCCTTTCAAATCATCGAGACTGACCATCTCTTCATTTTGATTCATATAATTGAACGACTCGATCTCCCAATTGAGCGGGTCTTCAATTTCATTGCTGCACGCGGCGAGCACCGCCATCAGGCTAATCAAGCCAATGAGCATCCATTTCTTCACACGTTCCATCTCCTTCATTGTCAGTTGCGTCTCACGCGCCAGACGAGGAGCGTGATCAAAGTAAATGCCGTCAAGGCAAGGAACGGGATCGTGACGAACCCGAACCAGTTGATGTATTGCACGTTGCACGGTACGCCTTGCACGCACGGCTTGATATCGGCGAAACCGGGTACTTTTTGAACCAAATAATGGTACAGTGAAATCAGACCGCCGATGATGGAGAGCGGCAATACATACTTCTTCACCGCCCGGTCGTCCGTGAACACGGCGACCCCGAGCAAGATGACGAGCGGATACATAAAGATGCGTTGAATCCAGCAGAGCTCACATGGCACGAACTCACGAATCTCGCTGAAATAAAGACTGCCGAACGTCGCCGTGAGGGCGACGAGCCAAGCGAGATACAGACCATAACGGGTCAAAAATGACTGCTTCATGGTGTGCCTTGCTCAATCAATCGCTCAATCGTCTCGTAGTCGAACGGGTCTTCGAGCATGACGCCGTTAATCATGATCGATGGCGTGAACTGGACACCGTGCTCTTTGACAAGCCCGTCATCGAGACTCACCTGTTCGAGCACCGTCGAGTTTTCACTCAAATCGTCCTCGAGCTTCGCCACGTCGACCGATGTCGTCTCGCTCGCAATCTCTGTCAACCGCTCGACCGTGACCCATGCCTCGTCGTGCTGCTGACTCGCCGGTTGCGCGTCGTAGAGCGCCTTATGGAAATCCCAGAACGCGTCCGGGTCTTGTTCATACACCGACTCTGAAGCGAGCGATGCCAAAATCGACTCTTGTCCGTGGAACAGGACGTTGATGTAGCTGAAACTGATTTTTCCGGTGTCGATATAGTCTTCCTTCAACTTCGGATAGACCGTTTCGCCCCACTGTTTACAAGACGGGCATTTATAATCCCCGAACTCCACGACCGAGACGGGTGCGTCCGCATCGCCGAGCGTCGGCTGGCCTTCCGTCGACACGTGTTCTGTCGTCGCCGGTGCCGCCGTTTCGGCTTGTTCGGTCGGTTGATTCATCAGGACGACCACGACGGCCACCAAGGCGACCGCGAAGAGCGTCGCGATGACCAATAGTTTATTCTGTTTCATTATGTCTCACCTCTATTTATATCGATTCGTCTTTCATTATAACGAAAGCGCTATCTGTTTCCACGAAATCGACCTTGTTTTTTCTCAACTTTACTTCATGTCATGGAAAAGATGACGATGACGTCGCATCAACTCGTGAACAAGCTCAGACAATCTTCATTCAAAAAAGAGTGTCTTTCCTAGTGAAATTATGTCTCGAGTTCACTATACCTAGACGATTCTTCATCCCTCTGTGAACGCTAGAATAAAATTGACAGTTTTTGCTCGATACGATTTTACACTATTGCCGAAAAATCAGAACAGAACTCCGATAGAGTAGTTGAGGCTATTTTATCTGGAGGGAATGGATTTGGAGGAAAAGTTAGTGTTACATATCAAGATTCATCAAATGTATCAGCAAAACATGAAAGTGGCTCAAATCGCACAGCACTAAAAATATCGAGACCGACGGTATATAAGTACCTGAAGATGACATATGAAGATGCCCTACATGAATTTGACGAGAAAGCCTGTTCACGAAAGAAGAAGCTCGATGCCTACCGAGACTGGATCATTGCATGGTTGGAGGAGTATCTGCATTTGAGCAGCGCACAAGTACATGACTGGTTACTTGAAAGATATCCCGACCTGTCGGTCGGATCGAGCACGGTCAGGACATACGTGAATGAAATCCGAGAAATCTATCAGATCGAAAAGAAAAGGGTCGTCCGCCATTACGAGGCCATCCCAGAACAACCGATGGGCAAGCAAATACAGGTGGACTGGGGTGAGACCAGACAACGGACTAAAGATGGAAAAATGATAAAGCTTTATTTCATCGCGTTCTTACTTACGCACTCTCGGATGAAATATGCCGAATGGAGAGAACGACCGTTCACCACCAAGGACACCATTCACTGCCACGAAAATGCGTTCCAATTTTATGGTGGGCGCCCTTCTGAAATCGTCTACGACCAGGATCACCTCATCGCAATCAACGAGAACGCAGGTGACGTCCTATTGACCAATGAGTTTCAAGCCTACGTGAACGAACGGAAGTTCAAGATTCATTTATGTCGCAGGGCCGACCCGGAGTCGAAGGGTATGATCGAGAACGTCGTGAAGTACATCAAACGGAACTTCGCGGACAGCCGAGTGTACCGGCATATCGAGGATTGGAACCACCGTTCCATGAGATGGTTGGAGAGGACTGGAAATCATAACGTCCATCAGACAACGAAAAAAAGACCAGCTGAAGTGTTCTCCGTCGAAAAACAACACTTACAACCGGTCTTATCGCTACTCTCTTTCGAAAGTATCCGTACCGAAAGTATAGCAAGGAACGTCAGCAAGGACAACACAATCCGTTATCGCTCAAACCGTTACACCGTCCCAATCGGGACCTACTCATCGGTCAAGAAGAAGGTGGTGTTCCTCGAGGTGACCGAACAGGAACGGTTATTGATTCGCGAATCTCCCGAGGGAGAAGTGATCGCAGACCACCGGGTCAGCAAAGAGAGCGGAAAACTGATTCAAAGCCGTGACCACCTTCGGGATCGTTCCAAAGGAATCGAAGAACTGAAGCAACAGGTCCTCACCTATTTCGAGGACAGAGGGGCGGCGTCCGATTATCTGGGTAGCTCTCAAAGCGTTACCCGAGATACCGACGTGACCAGTTCAACATCATTAGGGACGTCGCGACCATGTATCCTAATCACTTAACGATAGCACTGGAAAAGTGTTCGCAAGAGAGTCTGTTCAGCGCCAACGATTTCCGGGACGTGGTCCACTATCTCGCGATCCTCGCGGACGATGGGTGTGATACAAAACCCGATACCGAACGTCCGAAGAAATCCGGGATACAGGTCGCAACGAGGCCGATCCAAGCCTACACCGACATCCTGAAAGGGGTGACGGCAAAATGAGTCAAAGCGTTTCCGAGTTACAACAGGACTTTCGGCAGCTTCGTCTCGCCGAGACGGCTGACGCCCTCCCACAGATTTTGAGAGAGGCCGAAATGGCCTCCTGGACGTATATCGAATTTCTAAGTGCCATCACGAACCATGAACGCGCAAAACGAGACGCTAAAAGTTTGGAAAGACGAATGAAGTGGGCCCGATTCCCGTTCATCAAATCCCTCTCGGAGTTCAATTTAGTGGAACAGACCGCACTAACCGCCCGACAGCTGAAGCAGTTGAAACAACTCAACTGGCTCGAACAACAGTACAACCTGATCCTCTTGGGCCCTCCGGGCGTCGGAAAGACGTTTTTGGCTGTGGGGCTGGGAATCGAGGCGGTCAACCACGGGTTCAAGGTATACTTCGTCACGATGGGCGAACTCGTCCAACTATTAAAAAGTGAAGAGTTCTCAAGCAAGTCGAAGATCCAGTTAAAAAGGTTGCGAGATTCGGACCTGGTCATCATCGATGACCTGATGTACATGGCGATGGGCCAACGAGAAGCCAATCTCTTCTTCCATCTCGTCAACCACCTTTATGAGCGCAGCTCGATCATCCTGACCTCGAACAAAAGCCCCGATCAATGGGGCGAATTGATCGGGGACCAGGGCATCACGACTGCGATACTGGACCGCTTACTCCATCGCGTCGAAATCATACATAGTGATGACGACAGTCATCGGATGAGGAACCGAAAATCATTGTTTTCGGCAGAAGTGTAAAAGGCAAACGAGCAAAAAGTGTCAAAATCAACTTGACGTCTACACCCTCGCATATGACCACCCAGAAACATATCTCCACTAAAATCCTTTCTGAACAAACCCTATCCGCTTATAATGACAAAGGTCTACCTATTGTCGTTCTAAGGTTTGGTGCCATCTGTGCAGAAACGAATTCTTATGGGGTGGCGATCACATTAAACGCATGCTGAACTTCGACAATGTGACATGGGTTCACCTTGATGACTCCGTTCCTTAGGTCCATACCGATAATTTATTAGAAATGATTTACATAGTTTTATTACAAGGCATAGACGGAGAAGTCTACCACGCCATAAAACAGAATGTAGACAATCGCAATTCCCGTGTAAGATTAGCCATTGCCGCAAAAAAAGAAAATCATTGCTCCCAATTATCAAGTAAAAAGTGACCTATACATTCGATAAGATTCAAGCAATTGGATATAGACCGCGTAAAACATGCAAGCAGACGGTGGGAAAACTTCAAAAAAATCGGGAGAAGAATAAGGGTATGGTCTCATTTTTGAACACAAAAACACCATTCGCCCGATTAGTCAGGCTATTGACAAACCAAATCGCCCTTTGCGATTTGAACCGCTCCCCGTCAAGTAGACAGGGCAAATAATGAAAACCAATCTAAACGGCTTGAGACCTGTATTCGACAGGGCTCAAGCCGTTTAGTCGTTTCTAGAGTAGACCATGGTTGTAGAACGATATGTAGGTCTCGATGGCCGACGTGAGTTCGCTATAGACCTGGAACTCACGCAAGTAGTACATCTCGACTTTCAAAGTGCCCCAAAAACTCTCGATCGGGGCGTTGTCGAGACAACGACCAACTCAGGACATGTTGCCGATTAGTCCTGCGTCTTTCACCATACGTTTGAACCCTCTCGAGGTATATTGGAGCCCTCGGTCACTATGGATCATCGGACGCGCTCCTGGACGGAGCCCCGCGATGGCTGGCATCATCGTCTGGAAGACGATCCCGTTGTTGTTGGACCTTCCGATACGATAGGCGACGATCGATCCGTCGTACAGGTCGATGATCGCGCTCAGATACGCCTTCTTCCCGGTACCATATTTGAACTCGGTGACGTCGGTGCACCATTTCTCGTCCGGCCGAGACGCACCGAATTCTCGGTTCATCAGGTTCTCGGCCACATGCTGTGGCATCGACTTCTTATGTCTCTTCCGCTTCCCGCGGATGATCGATTGGATCCCATGGATATGCATCAGGCGATAGACTTGCTTTTCATTGAACGTGGACAGACCTTGTTGCCTGCGTAGCCGATTGATTGTCATCGTGACCCGACGGTAGCCGTATGTACGGTTCGCCTGGTCATAGAGTAGACGAATGTCCTCCAGGAGCTTCTCGTTCTCTTCTTGACGCACCGATACGGTGCGGTTCAACCATTTGTAATAGGCCGCACGTGAGATGCCAGCTGGGAAACCTGGGTCTATCAAGGATTGGCGGTTCTAATAGTGGGTTGCCCGTGTGCCTTAGTCATTTCGACGCCGATTTCGATTGTTTCCGCCATCGGTAATGCTGCCAAAAAAGGGGTCTTGATTAAAGGCGGCGTATACCTGGAAGAAATGGGCGCGCTGAAAGCTATTGCATTTGACAAAACCGGTACCCTGACCAAAGGTGTACCTGTCGTCACAGACTTTAAAATCACGAACAAGCAGGTAAACGAGAGAGAACTGCTTTCTATCGTGACGGCATTGGAATATCGTTCTCAGCATCCGTTGGCCTCTGCCATCATGAAAAAAGCGGACGAGGAAAACATACCTTACACCTCTATCAGAGTTGAGGACTTCTCTTCCATCACAGGAAAAGGCATTAAAGGAACGATAGACGGCACCACCTACTTTATCGGAAGCCCGCTTCTCTTTAACGAGCTAGGTGTTGAAAGTATTGATAATAATCTGGACCAAACCGTAACGGCTCTGCAACAGCAAGGTAAGACTTCGATGATTATCGGAACGAAACAAAGCATATTGGCGGTTATCGCCGTAGCCGACGAAGTCCGGGAATCCAGCAAAGAAATCATCCGGAAACTACATGATATGGGTATTAAAAAGACAATTATGCTGACGGGTGACAACAAAGGGACAGGCAAAGCTATCGGCCAGCAAGTTGGCGTCAACGAAATCCAGGCAGAATTGATGCCAGAGGATAAATTAAATGTCATTAAACGCTTGCGAGCTGAGTACGACAATGTCGCGATGGTCGGGGACGGCGTAAATGACGCTCCGGCACTCGCTGCCTCTACTGTTGGAATTGCCATGGGTGGTGCTGGAACGGATACCGCTTTGGAAACAGCAGATGTCGCCCTGATGGGCGACGATTTGAGCAAACTACCGTTTACGATAAAATTGAGCCGAAAATCCCTAAATATTATCAAAGTGAACATCGCGTTCGCTATCAGTATCAAAGCGATTGCATTACTCTTGGTCATCCCGGGCTGGCTCACCCTATGGATAGCTATTATGTCCGATATGGGGGCAACTCTTCTGGTAGCACTGAACAGTTTAAGACTGATGAATGTCAAAGAATAAAAAAACAAAAATATTCATTTTTATATCCTCGAATTTGTACTGGGTATGATAAAAATAAATGATCTCTGTTTTTTAAGACGGCTTTAAGATGACTTCGGTATTGTTCCCGAGTCATCTTTTTAGGTTTCATTGTCAGCTTTTTTATCATCAGACAGTTTTAATCGAGGCCGAACCTTATTCATTGACCGGAATATTCTCCGAAGTATGGAAAGAAAATCCGGTCGATAGGTCTACTAAACTATGACAATTAAATCTAAATATTTGAACGTTCGTTTTGGAATCATTCATTCATTCGAATACATCCTATTTTAAGAGACGAAATTTCGATAGTGTTCAAAAAAAAAACGAATGAGGGGGTTTCTAAATATACCCTCATTCGATATTCAGTTTCCTTGCACGTAGAAAAGTATTTATTGGTATCAGACGGTATGAAGTATAGAATTTTTACTCATATGTCGAACCTCAGTGTGGATTTGGTGCAAGGATGACTTATTTCTTTAGTTGTGTTTTTTTGATTCTAACTCTATTGTAGAATGTTTAATATCTAGTTTTGAAGTCACTTCTTTGACTTTTTGTTTAACAATAGTTGAATCCTTTAGATTCATCTCTTCTACTATTAAGTGTAAATTCATGGCGTTATCTTCGCCATCAATTGACCAGACATATAGGTTTTGAACAGAAATCACTTCTTCAATACCTTCAATCTTTTGCTTCACCTCATCGATGTCAATACCATCAGGGACAGCACCTAAAAGTATTTTCATTGTTTTAACTAAATTACGAAACACATTCACTAATATAAACAACGCAATAGCAATTGATAGGATGGGGTCAAGTATATGTATATCCTTGAAGAGTAAAACTATCCCTACTACAAGAACGGCAATCCAACCTAAAACATCTTCTAAAAGGTGCCAAGATAGTACTCCCTCATTTACTGATTTTCCTTTGTGTAGACGGAATGCCGCAAAACCATTTAAAAGCACACCAAAAATTGCAAACCAAATCATTCCTTGTGCATTAGAATGCTCCGGTTCAAACAGTAGAGGAATTGCTTGAGTAAAAATATATACAGATCCAATTATTAATATTGTCGCATTTATTAATGCTCCTAAAAGGGAAAAACGATTATATCCAAAAGTGAAGTTATGATCGGGTTTTTTGTTCGAAAATTTTTGTAAGAACCAGGACAGGCCCAATGCAAGAGCATCACCTAAATCGTGAATGGCGTCCGACATGATTGCAACACTATTAATCAAAAATCCCCCGATAAATTCACCAATCGAGAAAACAAGATTAATTATAAATGCTAGTTTGATATTTTTTGATGCCTTATCAGTACTCGCCATTGTTCGATCTCTCCTCACTTGGTAGTCCATCCTTAAAAAGGTTAGTTGTTAGAATAATACTGGTCTCTAGCGTTCTGCAATATAATAAATTTCTTTGCCTATTGATTGTAAACAACGCATACTTGAGAACTTAAGCGCAGTTCTTAATATTTTAATAAACAATCGAAGGACGTAATTTTTGAAAGCGAAATTAAATACATGTATCTAATTTGTTAGAACCATTTAGGCACTAATTTTATATATAAGACTTCTCCGAACAATTCGGTAACGGTCTGTAAAATGATCACTACAGCTACTTGTGTTGATAGGGGCTCTGGTAATATAGATGCTAATGGAAGAACTACAAGTGAATTCCTTGTTCCCATACTAAATGTAATTGCTCTTCTTGAAGCAATATCTAGTTTGAACAACTTACCAAGGGACTTTGACACCCATGGTATGATAAGTAGAAATAAAATATAAACTGGTATTACATCTATTAATGTCCCGAGGTCACTATACACTTCCCTAATTTGAGAGGCAACTACCACAAAAAGTACAAAAGACATAAATGGAACGGGAATCCATGGCGGCATTTTCATGATACGATTACCTAAAGAACTCTTTTTAGAACACAATTGTGTCATTATCGCTAATAGAAGCGGTATAAAAATCAAAAATAGAAATGCATCTAGAAATGGACCCATCCTAACGATACTAATAGCCTTTTCTCCTAATAATACGAATAAATATATGGGTAAGAGTATCGTCTGTAAAATTAAAAGAATCGGTGTTACTTTTAACAATATTGATTCGTTTCCCTTTCCCATCTTTGTAAAAACAATCACATAGTCGATGCACGGTGTTAACAACACCAAATACACCCCCAGCATCAGTGATGAATCTTGAAGAAATATGATAACCAAAACCTAAACTATTAAAGGAACGGCAACAAAATTTCCTAATAAAAGAGCTACCACAAACCTCATGTTTGTAGCAGATCCATTCGATTTCAGAAACGGAATTTGAACGAACATCCCATACATCAAAACTCCTAAAAGGGGAGAAATAAAAATATCGAGATATACAGCTTCTGTATTCAATAGACCAAAGATTACTGCCAACATCAAAAAAATGATGTATATACTGACTTGGTGGGCTTCCACCTTCTCTAGCACTTGAATTCCGAATTTGCTTTCCTTCTCTATCAAAATCACCCCCAAAATTTTCAGGAAATTTCAGAATGAAATAGATAACTCCACGATTTTAATTGCCAGGGCAAGAGGTTTTATATTTTTTCTTCTAGTATTTTTATTTATCCAACAGTAAAAATACCGACTGAAAGTAAATATAATTAAGGCTCATTATTTACACTTCCGAATATAGTTAGTATCTTGAATATATATCAGTCAAAAAATAAAGTGATAACCATTAAAAAAATAATTATTTTAGCCTAAAGCCACATCTAAAATCATCATGATTGTAAAGCCAAACATTAAACAAACAGAAGCCAAGTCCTTGTTTCCATTTTCTTGAGATCCTGGGACTACCTCCTCCACTACAACAAAAATCATTGCTCCTGCAGCAAAGCTTAGCGCAAACGGAAGTAAAGGCTCCATTATGAGTACTGCTACTACTCCTACCAACGCCGCGAACGGTTCAACCATACCAGATAACTGGCCATAGAAAAAACTTTTACGACGAGATAATCCATCTCGTCTCAATGGCATTGACACAGCAGCACCCTCAGGGAAATTTTGTATGCCGATTCCGATTGCCAGCGCGATAGCTCCCGTGATTGATGATGAAGGGAATCCTGCTGCAACTGCTCCAAATGCAACGCCTATGGCAAGTCCCTCTGGAATATTATGCAATGTTATTGCTAACACCAGTAACGTGCTCCGCCTTCTCTTCTTAGGGTTTATACCCTCAGCCTCATCCATCGGTGAAGTGGGATGCAGATGTGGAATCACTTTATCAACACCTGATAAAAAGAATCCTCCAAGTAAGAAACCGATTGCAGCTGGTAACCACGCCGGAAGAGAATCTTGTTCCGCCATCTCAATTGCAGGTGAGAGTAATGACCAAAAACTAGCGGCAATCATTACTCCTCCAGCAAAACCGAGCATCCCATCCATTAGCTTTTGATTCATTGATTTTGTCATAAACACTAACGCGGCACCAAGCGCCGTCATCCCCCAAGTGAATAAAGTACCCAGCAATGCTTGAGTAAGGGGTTCTAACGAAGAAATATATTCAATCATCTATCAAAACTCCGTTGCCAAAAATCGAGTTTCTATACATGCTCAAAATTAAGTAACTATTATCCAAAATCAGCATTGCTGTCTCCTCCTCTTGATTGTCAATCCTACTCAACAGGTGATTTTTTTAATGTTGATGTACTACTTCCCCTACCTTCAGTTTGCAAAGCAATTCATCGCTGTGAGGATGAGAAAGAGTTTCGAATTGAATCGTAGAGTGTTGAACGTTCAGATGTGCTAAATCGTGTTCAATTTCTTGAAGTAGATTCTCACTGTCATAGATTTGTAAATTACCATCAACGACAACATGACATGAGAGTGCATTCATTCCACTTGTGATACTCCAAAGATGAAAGTCGTGTATACTCCGTACCCCCTCCTTGTTGTGAATGACTTGAAGAACCTTTTCGACATCAACGTTTTGTGGTGCACCTTCCATTAATACGTTCAATCCGGATTTCGTCACGAAATAACCACTTCGTAAAACAAGTCCCGATACAATGATTCCTGCGAGCGGATCTGCCCAGTTCCATCCAAATGCCATGATAAGAAGCGCTGCCAGTATTGCACCGACTGAACCCAACGTATCGCTTACAACATGTAGATAAGCACCTCGCATATTCAAATTATGTTCTACGTCTGCACCTCTTAACATAATCCATCCAACAAGAAGGTTTATAGCAAGGCCAATACTGCTAACAATTAACATTCCTACGGATGCGACCTCAGGTGGTTGAATAAATCGATTGATGGCCTCATAAAAGATATATATGGAAATCAGTATGAGTGTGACCCCGTTTAAAACAGCTGCTAGAATCTCGAAGCGTCTATATCCGAACGTTTTACGATTGTTCGCTATTTGTTCACCTAATTTAAAGGCAAGTAATGCAATAGCGAGCGAAGCCGCATCACTAAGCATGTGACCTGCGTCCGCTAAAAGTGCTAAGCTATTTGTAAGGTACCCTCCAATCGCCTCTACAACCATGTATGCCGAAATAATAAAGAATGAAATGATCAAAATCTTTTTGTTAGAGGTATGAGAATGATCATGTGCATGATTATGTGCCATAAGATTAACTCTCCTTACTATATTTAGTGGTGTTTCGCATGCTCAATCGCCTGTCTTAGTAAGTTCATGACATGGTGATCATCTTCTGAATAAAATAGAGTAGTTCCTTCTCTTCTAAACTTGACAAGTCGAAGATTTTTTAAAAAACGTAGCTGATGAGACACGTTTGATTGACTTAAGTTAAGAAGATCAGCTATTCCGTTGACCGAATGTTCCTTTGTGCATAGCAGGGTTAATATTTTAATTCTTGTCGGGTCACTAAGTGCCTTGAACGTCTGAGATACAATAAATAGAGTCTCATCGTCAATCTGCGCCCCTATTTCTATTTCATTTTCTGTAGTATCTTCAATCGGTTCATCCATAAGTCAGTACCTCCGCTCATGATAACTATACATGTTCATATGTTCATATATAACCTATTAGACTTTTGCTGTGCCGTCAACACTTAATTTAAAAAACATTTATTCTATCAGCTCTACATACTTGAAGATTTGAGATACTTTCTCTGGTTTTGCGATTATTTCTTATTTTTAGCCATACAAAAACTACCTATTAGAGAGCTAGTTAGATCTCATACTCGATAGGTAGTCACGCTTTTTCAAAAAATCAATATAGTACACTAACGTTTTAAGAAAACGTCAATTGAATTATTTACTGGGTATTGTCTAATCTATTTTCCAACTTCAAAAAGCTTTTCATGTTTTTCTAAATCAAAGCTGTTTTTTAGTAAGCATACCAATTTGATACAATTAGTTCTTCATTTTTCAAATCCAAATCAAAAACTACTGTTTGGTACTGATTCGTCCAAGAATGACTGTAATCAGAAAAAAGGCGGTCAACGCTAAAAACGGAATTGTGATAAAACCCATCCAGTCAATGTACTGTGCATTACAGGAAACTCCTTGTTCACATGGTCTGACTTCCGAAAAGCCGGGCACCTTTTGTACAAGATAGTGGTAAAAAGAGATACAGAATCCGATTATTGATAAAGGGAGAACATAAAATTTGATTGAGCTATCTTCTCTGAAAACTGCAATTGCAAGAATCAAAGCTATTGGGTACATAAAGATACGTTGAATCCAACAGAGTTCACAAGGTATAAAACCACGAATTTCGCTAAAATATAGACTTCCAAGTACTGCAGTAATTGAAACAACCCAGGCGAGGTACAGTCCATATCGGTTTATTACTGAAGCGCTCATTGGGTTAGCTCCTTTTCAATTTGTTTTTTTATAGAGGTATAGTCGAATGGATTTTCAAGGATGACCCCATTAACTGCAATCGTCGGGGTCAGTGTAACATTGTATTTTTCTACGAGCGCCGCATCCATTTTAACTGATTCTAATCTAGAAGAACGACTTGATAGGTCTTCTCTAAATTTATTTAAATCTAGAGAAGGGACAGTCTTCGTCGCAATCTCTTCCATTTTCTCCACCGTAACCCATGGATTATCGTGTATTTGCACGTCAGGTTGAGCTTCATAAATAGCTTTGTGAAATTGCCAAAATGATTCTGGGTGATTTTTGTAAACAGATTCTGATGCAAGGGCAGCTAAAGTGGACTCATCTCCGTGAAACAAAACATTAATGTAACTAAAGGAAGCTTTCCCACTTTCAATGTAATCTTTTACAAGTTGAGGATAGATTGTTTCACCCCACTCTTTACACGAAGGGCATTTATAGTCTCCGAATTCTACAATTGATATCGGCGCTTCCTTTTTACCTATTGTAGGTTGATTATTAACTGATATCTTTTCATCTTGAACAATTTTAGTCTTTGATTTTTCGGAACTTTGATCATTTAAAAATAAAAAAGCTAAGACTGCAATTACTAATACGGATGTAAAAATAGTCAATAGTTGATTAGTTTTCAAAACAATTCACCTCTTTTATAAATTCGTTATTTCTTTTATCAGAATTATAGCTAAAAATACTAGAGTATCCTTAGTTTTTCAACATTGAATCCATGGACTTCTAAAAACGAAATCTATGAGTCAAACAAGTTACATTCTAACACATTCATGCAACTAAACTTTTATGCAGATGAAAGGAGGGCCAATTTATTTCTTAAAATACGTCTATTCCCCTTAATAATAGTGCATTTTAAAACAGGGCAAGAAAACTTTTAACTGTAGATAGACGAAAGCCAATAATCGTTGCATAGAATGACTAATATTTAAAGGATAAGTACCATACAGATAGTAAAAAACCATTCATGGGTCTTTACAACCAAAAAAACTACATATGAGGAGTCTATTATGAAGTCTAAACATAAATTTCGAATAAGCTTAGTAATTTCCTTGGCTTTATTAACTTCTTTTTTCTATCCCTTTAAGCTTTTAACTAGTGTTAACGTCCTAAACGTCGTACATGCAGAGGAATCTCTATTCATAACAACTGAAAATTTGAATTTGCGTTCCTCGTTCTCTTCAAAAAGCAAAGTCCTTTTGACGATTCCAAAAGGAAAAACCATTAAGAAGATAGGTGTATATGGAGAAGATAAATCCTGGTTTAAAGTTTCATTTAATTCAAAAATCGGTTATGTCTCAACGAAGTACGTGACGCCAAAACCTATACCTAAAAATTCAGTCAGTTCAATAAACACAATATATAAAACTAAAACTTCACTAAATCTGCGTAAGGGCCCATCTGTCAAATCACCCGTTTTAATGACTATCCCAAAGTCCAGCCCACTAATGTACCATGCTGCCTCAGGCCCTTGGTATAAAGTATCATACAATGGGACTCAAGGCTATGTGGCAAGTCAGTATGTAACCATATCGCCCTCGGCTATGAAGTCACGAAGTAAGCAAACGACCGAGATTCGCTCAAGCATGTCTTTAGTGAACTCAAAGGTCCTTATTACGATTCCAGCATCTACTGAAGTGACTGTACTAGGAAAATCGGGCACAACGGGTTCTTGGTTAAAAGTTATGTATAACGGTATTACAGGATTCACACCTGCTCGACATTATATAGTGCAAGTGGCACCGGGGGATTCTTTATCCACTTATCCAACATACATTACTATCGAAAATCTTAATTTACGTAACCAAGCGAGTCGTTACGGATCTATTTTGACAACAATTCCCTCAGGCACTTCGATTTCTGTCATATCGAAAAGCGCCAGTTGGTACAAGGTGCGATATAACAATCAAGTCGGTTACGTATCATCTGGTTTTGTGCAACCATTTACCGGAAAAACTCCTATAAAATCACCGGTGATTCCAGCTAACAAACACGTGATTTTAATTGACGCTGGACACGGTGGGGGAGATGCTGGTGCAGTGACTTCAAACGGTACAGTTCAAGAAAAAGTACTCACCCTAAACATTGCTAATCGTGTGGCCGACGAACTAAAGAAAAACTATGAGCTTTATGAAGTGAAACTAACGCGCTCAAATGATAGATACTTGTCACTTGTTGAGCGGACCAATCTATCAGAAAGGCTTGATGCTGACGCTTTCATAAGCGTCCACATTAATTCGTCACCTTCTTTCGCTACAGGTCATGAAGCACTCGTCCCTACTTCTAGCGCGTACACCACAAATCCATATGCGAACGCTAGCCGCAGATTAGGTGAAGTAATTAATCAAGAAATCGCCATGAACGTTCCAGATTTAAAAAATCGAGGCGTTAAGCGACAAGATGTCTATGTGGTAGGAAGAAACACGGTACCTTCTACTCTCATCGAATATGGCTTTATTGCTAACTCAGTAGATCGCTCCTATATGTCGGGAAGTAACATGATCAAAGCAACCGCCAAAGGAATTGATAAATTTATGAAGAGTTACTACTAAATAAACACCAAACAAATACTAACAAACGATTTGACCACTGAATTTGAGACAAAATGTCCTAAATTCAGTGGTCATCATTCATTTCCTCATCAAAATGGCATTATAAGTATTTCTCTTGATATACTCGAATGACAATAAACTCAAAAGAACAACTGACATAGAAATGAAAAGAAATAGAAATATAGATGGTGAAGTAATATTGATACAATGATTCCGGTTCGAGTTTTAATCATGATACGAATACTTTTATCCAGCAACGCATTTTTTATAATAGAGATAAGTTACGGAGGCAACAACATTGTTTACCATGAAAAAAATTATAGCTTCAACTTTACTTGGTGTTATGTTAGTTCAAAGCGCATCCCCTTCTTACGCTTTAAACTTGACTGAAAAACAAAAAAATATCCAGCAGAAGCAAGCGCAAAATTCTACAGAGCAACGTAAAGCTAATACGTCAATTCAGCAGCGTGAACAAGATATCACACTCGAAGAACAGAAACTGAATGACTTGGAATCCGAGTTACAGGATATTATCAATGAGGTCACCCAGAAGAAGGCTGAAATTCGGACAACCCAAAAGAAAATTGCTCAGATTCAAACTCAAATTAAAGAATTCCAGAAAAAAATGAGCTCTCAAAAGACATTGATGGAAGAACGCATGGTCACGATGCAAAAAAACGGTGGTTCTTCTATAAACTGGGCTGAATTTATTTTTGGTTCAAAAGACTTTGGTGATCTGGTTTCACGCATGATCACCGCAGGGACGATTCAAGAAAATGATCAAGAACTTTTCAAAGAATATCAATCAACAAAAAATAAGCTTCAAATTGCTAAAGCTGAATTGGACACTGAAAAAGATAAGCTTATTAGTCAAAAAGAAGAGCTAGAGAATAGTCAGAAAAAATTGAACGGCAAAATTAAAGTGCGGGCTGCTCAAATAAAAAAATTAGAGGCCGAAAAAATCCAGTTCACATCTAAATTGGTAAGCTTGCAACAAATGGAATCGACGCTTCAAGAACAAGAAAAATCAATTCAAGCAGAGATTGAAGCCCAAAGGCTTGAAGAACAAGCTAAAATTCGTACCAAAGAGGCTGCGCGTAAAGCTGCAGAAGCAAAAAGTGCCGAAAAAAATGAAATCAGCGAGAATAAAGCCTCTCTCGAAAAATCACCAAACTCTGAGAAAGTGGTAAACACTTCAAAGACTACGGATTCACTCGCTTCTCCAACAAGTGGCGGAGTTTTTCAACGTCCAACCTCAGGTATCGTAACCCAAGGATGGGGTCCAGCAGGCGGGGCCAATGGCTACAGCTTCCATAATGCACTAGATACAGCTGGACCAGTAGGAACTCCTATTATGGCTGCTCAAACAGGAACTGTAACTCGAGCAGGCTGGGGTGGACCTTATGGAAATCATGTCATCATTACGCATGTCATAGGCGGTCAAGTTTGGACTACCCTTTATGCTCACATGAGCTCATTGTCCGTTTCCGCCGGACAACGTGTGACCCGAGGACAGAACATCGGTGCGATGGGGAGTACCGGAAATTCGACCGGTTCTCATTTACACTTTGAAGTCCATCGAGGAAACTATTCGTACTCAGCTACAAGTGCAGGGAATACAGTCAACCCATCCCAATTTTTCTGAATTTCAGAGGCGAAATTGTTTAACACTATATAATTACTTCAGTAAATCACTTAATATTTAGACCACAGAATATTAGATGCCCCGTAAAAGTTGGACCTGATAATCTAATTTTTATGGGGCGATTTTTATGTCCGAAAGCTTTTAAAGTCTCGGTGACCAAACACTAACTGACTCGCAAGAAAAACTTCAGAAAGTTAGGATGAGCTTTCGTTCGTGCCCCCACCCCCCTACGAGTGCCTGGGGAATACAATCTCAGGTGCGACATACACATTCACTATGTAGATATTAAAAACGATATGGATGGGTAGACAATCTTTAATCGATTCAATCTTGAAGTACAGACTCTTCTCTCCTTTGATGACCTTCAACTGGCAATATACGTCGAGACGAACCTTAGGTTACTAAGGCCGTGTCTAACGGTCGATGATAAATTTACGGATATGAAGGTCCAAATTCAAACCTAGGTTGTCGAAGTCACCAGATGATCTATTTCATGATCCAACTTTTTGGATTAAGTTCAATTAATATCTTTTGAACTTAATATATAAAATTGAACTTAATATATAAAATGTACATTTCTTTATTTTTTATATAGAAAAGTAAACCAATCGAGCATACGACGCTCTATAAAGTCTTGAACCTTAAAAGTGACATGGGGTCTATGCTCGATAGCTAATAAGATTGCATGATCAGGTCACTTTTAATGTAATAATCAATACATCACATTTTCGTGTATGTTAATATTAAATCGTTTAAAGGAGAGAAAAAAGATGGCAAGGTTTTTTTCACTGTTGATTGTTTTGTTAGTATTATCTGGTTGTGGAAGTACAGTAAGCAATAATGGACCTGAAGTGATTCCAGAATTAATTGATGTACAATTTAAAACAGATCCTGAAATAGTAAAAGCAAACGAAGTTATTGAACTTATAGCAACTGTTTCTCAAGGAAACGAGAAAGTAGACGATGCGGATAAAGTTGAATTCGAGATATGGAAAGAAGGCCAAGAGGAAAGCCAACACGAAAAAATTGAAGCCAATTATCAACAAGACGGACTGTATGTAATTTCTTATATTTTTGAAGAGCCCGGTAAATACTTTATATATTCACATACGACAGCAAGAAGCTATCATTCTATGCCCAAAAACGAAATATTAGTAAAATAATAAATTTTAATTATTACAATTAATAATATAGACGAGCTAATCCATGATGAAAAAACTCGTTTTTATTGAATCGCGCGACAACATCAACCTTGTGATATATGCTCGAAAAATACCAATTTTATGATATATCCTTTCCGCTCCAATGTCTGATACGTCCATTCCGTCGCTCCACCTTGGAAACTACCATCAGTTGTATGCTTATATGTAGGAATATAAACGCGAGTCAAATAGAGTCACATTGCTCAAACGCATCCTCAAAAACTCGAAGGATGCGTTTTTTGTCCTGCTGAGTATTGCGGATACAGAGAGCCACTAGTGCGGACGACTGAGCGAGTCAATATGAAGAAAAAGGCCATCGACTCATCGATGGCCAAGATCTTAGCTTATCCCTAGCCCGTGGTGTTCCCTCATTGAGGTTTCGCCATCGACCAGGATTTTATAGGAGTCGTGTACGATCCTGTCGAGAATTGCGTCCGCGATTTGGGCCTGTCCTAGATTCGAATGCCACTCCGCGTGGCGTTAGACGCGCCCACGCTCTTGCTTTTGACGTTGCCCTTACGCTCCGTGCCTCCCGTTAGAAAGGGCCAGGAACATAGAGATGCGTTTTAAAGCAGCTCTTGTTATCGGGCCGTCAGGGAGGCAGCGGTGCGATGAGCGACTTCGCCTCCTGGCGTTAGACGCTCACGCATGAGCCCGGATCACCATTCCTTCTCCCATGCCCCGTCTTCAGACACGCCCCAATCTTTGAACCGATACTTGATGAGCCAATGGACATGCATCACTTCATATTCGAATACACCCTTGGATAGCTCTGAGACGACGAAGCTGACTTCTCCATCCGCCACCACCCATGTCCCGTATAGATACACTTTCTTGATCGGAC
>NZ_JACSJL010000014.1:0-25983 GCF_018617075.1 Exiguobacterium sp. s123
AGTTAGGAGGGAAGAGGCTTAGAGCCGCAAGGGTTTGAGGGGAGTGTGAGGGAGAGTTGGGGAGGGAAGGACTTTTTAGCAGGGGAATACCTTTCTTCAGGAGAGGTGCTTTTTACTGCTTGCCGATATCTTTGCCAACAAGCAAAATAGTAGAAGGAGTAAGCGGTTCCAACTTATGATTAGATAAAGATAAGCGATGAAAGAAGGGCTGACATGAACGTATACATTGCTTGTCATAGCGGGTTTGTGACAAGTGCGATGGCGGCGAAGTTGTTCGCACAGGCAAGCAAGGGGCGCTTGCTTTGTACGATTACGCACGGAACGATTCAAAACATCCCGAACGAGGTGGATTTGATTCTCTATCAGGAAGGGGCGACCCCGGTCACCCATCCGACCGCACGTGTCCGGTCAGTCCGACAACTCCTGTCGCTCGAGGAATACCGACTACTTGTCGAAGAATGGATGGATGAGCATGAGACATGAGTGGACCGCGCGAGAGCGGTCGATTTTACTACACTTATTGGCAACTGAGACATCGACACCGCTCGCCGAAATCGCGCAGGCGGTGAATTTGTCTGAGCGCACGATTCAACGAGAACGACAATTACTTGAAGGCATCTTAAAAGAGTTCGAACTTGAACTCGCTTGGCAACGCGGTCATGGACTGAGCCTGGTTGGCAAACCAGCTGCGAAACAACAGTTACGAGAAGATCTCATCTTATCTGCAGAAGCGATCCCGACGAGCGAGGACCGCTTATTTGAGCTGGCGTGGCGTCTCTTGTTCGAGAACGATACGCTTAAATTGCAGGCGGTCGCCAAACAGATGCACGTCTCGCCGAGTACGTTGACACAAGACCTAGAGAAATTGGATCGATGGTTCGAAGAGTATCATTTAGAAGTTGAACGGAAAAAAGGTGTTGGGGCTAGAGTGCTCGGTTATGAGTCCGAGAAGCGTAAGCTACTCATCAACGCTCTGCTTGCCCACTGGGACACGCTCGCATTTTATCGCTTCGTCCGTGGAGAAGACGACTACATTCCTGCTTTTTTGAAGATGGTACCATGCGAGGAGATGCTTGAAGGTCTTCGAGACGGTTATGATTATTTGAAATCCCTTTCGTTTGAGCGGATGGACGACCGCACCATCATGCGAGTCACGTTCGCTTACGGCGTGCAACAAGAGCGGTTAGCGTCTGGATTCTTTTTAGAGATGTATACGAAAGGACGGTCCGAGGACTATCTGAAAGTCGCCACCGATATGGAAGCGGCTCTCGGTATCACTTACTCGATGGCGGAACGCGTCTGGTTCGCGGAAGAGGCGAATCGTCTGCGCTCAATTAAAGATCAAATGAAAGAAGACGAGGAAGAACGCTGGATCATGCAGATTCGGGTGCATAAACTGATTCATCACGTCTCGCTCATCTACGGGTTTACCTTTACGGATGACGCGGCTCTCGAACGAGGACTGCTTGCTCACATCCTCTCGAGTATGAATACGCAGGCGCTACCAGAGACGAGTACGGTCAAGCCCCACATCGACCGCGACTATCCGGGACTTCGTTCGGCGATTCAACAGGCCGCCGACATCGTCTTTGGGACGAATACGTTCTCCGAAGAAGAAACGGTTTTTTGGGCGATGCACTTTGCGGCAGCACTCGTCAAACCGGTGCGCCGCCGCGAATATCGGGCGCTCGTCATCTGTTCGGCCGGACTCGGTTCGTCGAAGATGCTCGTCAATCGGGTACGCCAAGAGTTCCCAGAGATGCAAGACGTCGTCAACTCGTCTTTATTTGGATTAGAGCAGCACCGACTTGAGGAATATGATGTCATCTTGTCGACGGTGCCATTACCACCACTCTCGGTACCGACATTGATTGTCAATCCGTTGTTGACGAGTGAAGAAGTACAGCGCGTCCGTCATCTTTTACTATCTTTACCGCAATCCTTTCAGACACTCGCAACGAAGCCGCGTTCAACGATGCTTGATTTCGCAGAACTCGGGGAATTGGTCGAGACGTTCGAGCGGATGGATGACCAGTTCGATTTGGTCACGCTCAATAATACGGATCGTTTAGAAGATATCTTGCTTGATATCGGTATACATTTAGAAGAACGTGACCTCGTACAAAGCGGAATTCAGCTCTCTGCCCAACTGCTTCGTCGTCACGAGGTCGCGGGCCTTGGGGTGCCTGATACGAAACTGGCGTTATTCCACGGACGACATGCCTCGATTGAGAAGGCGAGTGTGTTTGCGTTTGATTTAACGACATCGATCCCACTCCTTATGATGGATCAGTCGACCGAACCGGTGACACGTCTTCTTGTCTTGCTGGCACCGGAAGAAGCACGTGACGTCGAGCTTCAGTTCCTAAGTGCGATCAGCGGGTCGCTCATTGAGAGTGAGGAGCATATGCGTCTTTATAGCACGGGAACGAAAGAAGATCTTCGTTTACTCCTGCACGAATGCATGAAGAAAATGATTCATGAGACGTTGTACGAAAAATGACCGAACCATGGTCATTTTTTTGTTTGGCACAAAATGTTGCCAAAGTGTGAACTGGATTGAATTGAGAAAGCGCTTACTCCAGGCATACAATACAGGTGTAGAGCACAAACCGGTTAGCTACACTACACATTCAACCTTTCACATTTAAACGACTGGAGGTTTTATACATGGCGAATACGCAAGCAAGCTCGGGCGGGGTCCGAGTCAAAGTACAACGGTTCGGTAGTTTCCTCAGTGGGATGGTCATGCCGAACATCGGCGCCTTCATTGCCTGGGGGATTATCACAGCACTCTTCATTCCAACAGGATGGTGGCCAAACGAAAAATTAGCAGAACTCGTTGGTCCAACCATCACGTATCTCTTACCATTACTCATCGGTTTCACTGGTGGTAAATTACTTCATGACGTACGAGGCGGTGTCGTCGGGGCACTCGCCACGATGGGGGTCATCGTCGGTACCGACATTCCGATGTTCCTCGGTGCGATGATCATGGGTCCACTCGGTGGTTATGTCATCCGCCAAGTCGACCGTGCCCTTGAAGGCAAAGTTAAAGCGGGATTTGAAATGCTCGTCAACAACTTCTCAGTTGGAATCATCGGTGGTCTTCTCATGCTTGGAGGATTTGAAATCTTCGGTCCGATCATGAGCGCCCTCGATAAAGTCATGGCGGCAGGTGTTGACTGGATCGTCGGCGCGAAATTGCTTCCGGTCGCAAGTCTGTTCATCGAACCAGCAAAAGTTCTCTTCTTGAACAACGCCATCAACCACGGGATCTTGAGCCCGCTTGGTGTCGATCAAGTCGCAGACGCTGGAAAGTCCGTTCTCTTCTTACTTGAGGCGAACCCAGGACCAGGTCTTGGATTACTTCTCGCCTATATGTTCTTCGCCAAAGGTGCAGCGAAACGTACGGCACCGGGTGCAGCCATCATTCATTTCCTTGGTGGGATTCACGAGATTTACTTCCCATATGTGTTGATGAAGCCAGTCTTGATCCTTGCGATGATCGCAGGGGGCGCAACAGGGATCTTCACGTTCGTACTCTTTGATGTCGGTCTCGTCGCACCGGCTTCACCAGGTAGTATCTTTGCCATTCTTGCGATGGCGTCACGCGGTTCATATCTCGGACTCGTGGCAGGGATTCTCTTGTCAGCAGCGGTCACGTTCGCTGTGGCTAGTGTTATCTTGAAATCGAGCGCAGCAGAGGAAGTATCACTCGAAGAAGCGACACAAAACGTGAGTGCGATGAAAGGTAAACAGTCTTACGCATCGGCTCTCGTGACAGATCGTCTTGATAAAGTCGACCATATCATCTTCGCTTGTGACGCTGGAATGGGATCGAGTGCCATGGGAGCATCGGTTCTTCGGAACAAGGTCAACAAAGCGAACTTGCCAATCAAAGTGACGAACACGTCCATCAGCAACTTGCCGAAAGGTGCTCAGTTTGTCATCACACACGAAGATTTGACGGAGCGCGCGGAAGCGCAAGCGCCGAATGCGATTCATCGTTCGGTCACGAACTTCTTGAACGCCGATTACTATGACCAATTAGTAGAAGAAATTAAAGCGGAACGCAGCAAAATTTCTTGAACTCAGAACAGATAGAGACACGGTTTAGCCATTAGGAGGAAATTAAAATGCCATTCATTCAAACAGAGATGATTCGACTTAACCAAACATTCGCTACGACAGAGGAAGCGATCACAGCAGCCGGAGCCGTCCTACAAGACGCCGGCTGTGTGACGCCGGAGTATGTAGAAGCGATGCATGAACGTCAAGCGATCGCAAACGTCTATATCGGAAATCACGTCGCCATTCCACACGGTACAGAAGCAGCGAAATCAGCGGTTCAGAAGACGGGGATCTCGTTCCTGCAAGTACCAGACGGTGTCGACTTTGGAGGTCAAACGGCCAAACTCGTCATCGGAATTGCAGGCGTGAATGATGAACATTTAGAGCTCCTATCGCAAATCGCGATTCTATGCTCAGACGAAAGCAATGTAGAGCGTCTTGTTCAGGCGAAAACGAAGGAAGAAATCTTGGCGCTCTTTATGGAAGAGGTGGCGTAAATGAAAGCTGTTCACTTTGGGGCAGGGAACATCGGACGAGGATTTATCGGATTATTGCTCAACCAAAGCGGTTACGAGGTGACGTTTGTCGACATCAATGACACGGTCATCGAAGCGCTTGAGGCAAAACGTCATTATGAGGTCGGGTTTGCGGAAGATGGCGTCGATCGTGTCGTCGTCGACCGAGTTCGCGGTGTCAACAGTTTGAAAGAACCGGCTCGGGTCGTGGACTTGATTGCAGAAGCAGATCTCGTGACGACGGCTGTCGGACCGTCACTTCTCTCAAAAGTGGCACCGTTGATCAGCGAAGGACTTCGTGCTCGTGAAGTCGAGGATGCGCCGGTCTATGTCATCGCATGTGAGAACATGATTGGTGGGAGTGCAATCCTTCGTCAAGAAGTAGAGGCGTGTGGCGGTGTCGGGGAGGCGAATGTCTTCTTCCCGAACGCAGCAGTCGACCGCATCGTCCCGCTACAACAACATGAGGATCCGCTTTACGTGGAAGTCGAGACGTTCCATGAATGGGTCATCGAGACACAAGGGCTCAACGAACAACCACCGATTCAAGGTGTGACATGGGTTGAAGAAATCGGACCGTATATCGAACGAAAATTATTCACGGTCAATACGGGACACGCCATCGCCTCTTATATCGGCTCGTTGTTCGGAAAGGCGACGATTGACGAGGCGCTGCAAGATCGCCGTGTGCGTCAAGTCGTCCAAGGCGCATTATATGAGACAGGTTGGTTATTGCTTGAGAAATACGGATTCGAGGCGAAAGAGCATAGCCAATACATCCAAAAAATCATCAAGCGCTTTGAGAATCCGAAATTGAAGGATGAAGTGTCGCGTGTGGCGCGTTCACCGATTCGTAAACTAGGACCGAGCGACCGTCTCGTCAAGCCGGCACGTGAATTGATGAATAACGGCATCGAGCCGAACGAACTCGCTTACGGGATTGCAGCAGCCCTTCATTATTACAACCCGGAGGACTCGGAATCGTCGGAGCTGAACTTGTCGATCGAAGAACACGGCATCTCGTCAACGATTGAAAAATACCTTCATCTTCATGAGGGGGACACGTTGACTCAGTTGATTCTCGATCAATATCATTTGATTCGGGAAGAAGAAAAAGAACGCGTGTCGTAACTAAAAATCGCTCCTGTCTATTTGACAGGAGCGATTTTTAGTGTTTCCCGAACTCGAGATAGGTGGTCGTCTCTTTGACATGAAGCGGAACGTCTGTCTCAGACAATGGAAAACTGAAGTAGTAGCCTTGTACGTAGTCACATGATTCCTTGAGTAACCATTCGAGTTGAGCGGATGTTTCCACACCTTCCATGAGAACTTTCATACCAAGGTTGTGACCGAGTTGAATCATCGAGCGGACGATGGCCTCTTGATTGCGGTCGGTGAACAGGTTCTCGATAAACGACCGATCGATTTTCAGCACTTGCACAGGAAGTTCCCGAAGTTGGCTGAAAGAAGAATAGCCGGTCCCAAAATCATCGAGAGAAATGAGGATTCCGAGCTGATGCAACTGTGTCAGTTTTTCACGAGTCGAGGCCTCATATGAAAGCATCGAGGACTCGGTCACTTCCAATTCGAGATACATCGGGTCCATCCCCGTCTCCAAAAGAACGGATTGTAGCGTATCAACAAAGTCTTCGCGCGCAAATTGGAGCGGGGAAACGTTAAGGGATAATGTAAAGGGACGTATCCCAGTTCGTTGCCAACGCACCCAAGCGCGACAACCTTCCCGAATGACCCAATGACCAATCGAATGAATTAACCCCGTGTTTTCCGCAATCGGGATGAAGTCAGATGGCGCAACCTTTCCGATTTGTGGATGTTGCCATCGAAGTAACGCTTCCGCGCCTTCTAATCGATTCCGCTTCAAATCGATTTTTGGTTGATAGACAAGTGTCAGTTCGTTTTTACTTAGTGCGGTGACGAGTGCTTTTTCTATCTCGATATTGCGCAAGAGTTGAGGTCGTGATGATTCTTCGAATAATTTGATATTATTCTCTCCATCTTGTCTGGATTCATCAGCGGCAAGACGAGAAAATTGAATAAGTTCTTCGGAAGAAGCACTATCCTTAGGGAAATGACTGATTCCCGCACTCATCGTCAATTCAAGAGTCGTGCCATCCACGTCGAAGCTGGATGAAATCGCCTTAATACATTTTTCAGCCTTTTGATGAGCGAGCGAACTGCGTTGCGCAAATAGTAAAATGACAAACTCGGATGGTCCGATTCGTGTCAATACATCGTCTGGGTGAATCGTATGTTTGAGGCGGTCAGCGACTTGAATGATCAACTCATCTGCTCCGTGATGCCCGAGAATGTCACTTAGGAAACGCCAGCGGTTTACGTCGATGTATAAACAGGCGACCGAACGTTCTTGTGAGATACATTCCTTCAAGAGGGCATCCAGTTTATGCCGATTTGGTAAGTCCGTCAATGCATCGTGAAAAGCCATATGTTCAATCAGACGCTGAGAGGCGACTGCTTCGGTCACATCTCGGATAAACCAGAGTACTTGATTGTTTGAACCATCTTGAAGTGGATAAGACGTCACTTCTAACGTACGATGATTCGTGTCAATTTGTACCGGCTGATAGAACGGCTGTTGAGCCGACAGCAAAGGATGATAATCCTGAAAAAAGGGTTCTGTCGCATGTCCCTCGAATAAGTGAGCGAACGCTTGATTTTGATATTGGATTTCACCATCGCTTGTCGTCGTCACTACAGCATCCGTTGTCGATTCTAAAATCGTCGTTTGAAAAAGGTCACGTTTTTGGATTTGTCGTTCTAACGTATACGCAATAAAGTACATCCCGAATAAGAGAAACACGATGCTCGTGACTAACCATGCGAGTAGGGTCGGATCAATCGGAACCTGCCTGGCGGGTGAAGCATCAGGAATGATAGTCGTTGCCCGCATTCCAGCAAGGTGCATACTGAAAATAGCTGTCCCCATCAGAAGGGAGAACATTAGTTTAACGGGCAAGGATGTCCGTGCCGTAGCGTAGGACGAAAAGAAACCTACCCATAAGGCGAGAAAGGAAGCGCCCCAAGCGATACCAATTGAAATCAATACCCATAAGGGATCAAAGTCCAATTGAACACCTTGGATGGCTTTCATGCCAATATAATGCATGCTGACGATTCCAAATCCCATCAAACCGGAAGATTGCAGTAAGGACATCCATGTCGTCTTGCGAGAAATCAAACCGAACGACAGGATGCACCCGACAATCGCCGGAATCATTGATCCGATAATGAGCCAAATCGAATAGGTGCTCTCATGTAAGGACGCATGACCGAGCATGGCCACAAAATGCATGGACCAGATGCCAAGACCTAGCGTGGTACCACCAAATAAAATCCAAGTACGATGAGACGTTGTCACACCTCCTGTGACCCGCTTCGCTAATTCGAGTGCCATCAAGGCTGAAACGCTGGCAATGAGAAAAGCGAGTATCATCAAAAATCCATTGTGACTTGTTGTATGCGTGCTAATCTGTTCCATAGTGTCGATACCTCATAGGGTTATTTAATCCATTCATCACTTCATTATATGCCGAACAATTATAATTACATACAAAAAGTTTCAAATGCTATTCTTCCAATCAAATAACGGGTACTACATTGCTGAAGGGGTGCTGATTATGTATAAAAACAAATACATCAACTTGTTCTTATTGGTCTCATTCGGCTACTCATGGCTTATATGGGGAAATTTGTACTGGTGGACCGATTTACCAATCATGGTCATCGTTATTTTAGGGGCGTTTGGTCCAAGCATTGCAGGGTTTCTCACGATGTATCGACTTCGGGGCGGGGAAGGGGTGACACATCTTCTTCGGAAAAGCATTCAGTTCCAGATGAGTTGGAAGGCGTATGTGATTCCACTTTTGTTGGTTCCGTTCTTATTTCTCGTAGCGTATTGGTGGACGGATCGAAGCGGTGCCCTACTCGTTCGAGAACCGTGGTGGGTCGTCCCATACTTCTTCTATATGCTAGTTCTCGGAGGGACGTTGCAGGAAGAGTATGGATGGCGCGGCTATTTGCTGGACGCCTTACAATCAAGATTCTCTCCACTTCTAGCTAGCCTGTCACTCGGGGTCCTTTGGGCGATGTGGCATATTCCGCTCTTCTTCATGGCTGGAACAGGACAGGCGAATTTGTCATTTTGGGCGTATGGCTTAGCCGTGATGGCATATACGATCATCATGACTTGGGTATACAACGGTTCGTCGCGCAATTTATGGTCGGCCTTTCTCATGCATACGATGTTCAACGTAATGTTCGTGATGGTCGGGTTCGAAGCGGAAAGTGGTTATCCAATCGGGTTTATTCATTTGACAATCATATTATGGACCGCTGCGATTTTAATCATTTGGAAAACGTACGGTAAATTGAATTATGAGCCGCTCGAAGAAATGATTCCCTCGTACCCGAGTGTTACGCAACGAATTCGTGAGGGTAAAGAGTAAAACAAAAAAGAAAAGGGAGTGGCCGTCTTGAATTTTCGCGCACTCGAACAATCAGACGTGAAATCCTTGCAACGCTTATTTATGGAGAGTTTGAGTGACTTGATTCGACGAGAGCGGTTTGAAGATGCCGATTTGCTAGATGAAGAAGTGGCGCGTCTGAACACGACGATTCAAGATCATTTCGATGATGACACCGTTGATCTGTACGTTGTAGAAGAGGACGGAATCCTTGTCGGAGCAGGGGCGTTATTACCTCCCAATGATATCATCTCAGGCAACATACAAATTGAGCGTGATGCGATTGAGCTAGGGAGTGTCTATGTGTCACCACGAATGCAGCGGCGAGGTGTCGGACAATTCCTGTTAGAAGAGATGATGCGTGAAATTTCGGTTCGAGGGAAGAAGGTCTTTTATTTAGATGCCGGATTCCCGAGCGCACAAGCCTATTGGCAGAAACGATTGGGTGAGCCGTCTCATATCCTCGAACATTATTGGGGACCTGGGGCATCCCATATGATTTGGCAAGTCCATATCAAACAAGGAACTTAGCTGAGTGCTAAGTTCCTTTTTTAGTAATAAGATCGCATGAATTGATGAATACCGGATGCCGTTGCTTCAGCCATTCGTTGGCGATATGTCGTACTCGTTAAATGTGAGCGGTCGCTTGAATTACTGATGAATCCGTATTCGACAAGGGTAGAAGGTGAAACGTTCCGTCCGACTACGTATACATTTTGATACTTGACCCCACGGTTTTGAATCGTAGAAATCCGTGAAGCGATCTCTTTGTTGATACTTGAGCCGAGACTACGGCTGGCGGAAATGTAAGGGTTTGTCGTATAACTTTCTGACGTCGGGACGAGTACCTCGTGTCCATGTGCCGTGTTATAAACGGAAGAGTTCGCATGAAGACTGACGAACACTTCCCCTTTATAAGACTTGTTGAGTGACACACGCTGTTCAAGGGAGAGGTATGTATCGTTCGAACGAGTCAATTTAACGTTGTAGTCATAGGTGCTCGATAAGACGCCAGCTAGACGTTTCGCGATATCAAGTGCAATCACTTTCTCATAAACAGAGCCATAGACAGCGCCAGGATCGTTTCCACCATGACCTGCGTCGATGACGACCGTTTTACCGGTTCCGTTTGTATCCGTTGGTGTCGTAACAGTCGTAGGTTTCAAGTACTCGGATGCTACATACCCGGTTTTGCCGTTGTATGTGACTTTATACCACGAGTCATAACGGCTGACATATTTGACGACTGATCCAGCTGGAATGACGGTCAAGACATCGCTCCATGAAGCGGCGCTAAGACGCATATTCAAGTTCACGGCCGTTTTATAATAAGAAGACGGGGTTACGGGAGCTGTCGTCGCCGTTAAGTAGTCAGAAGAAACATAACCGGTTTTTCCATTATAGGTGACCTTAAACCATGATCCATAACGTCTCACATATTTGACAGTCGCACCCGATGGAATCGTCGTGACGATGGAACTCCATGAAGCGGCGCTGAGACGCAGGTTCAGGTTGGCAGTCGTCTTATAGTAGTCCGAAGGTGGGACTGGGGCACTCGTAGGTGTTAAATAAGCAGAAGCGACATAGCCCGTCTTTCCATTGAACGTCACTTTGTACCATGACCCATAACGACTGACATACTTCACGGTCGCGTCGGCAGGGATCACGGTGACCACATCACTCCATGAAGCAGCGGTGAGGCGCATATTTAATCGGTCTGTTGTCTTATAGTAAGCAGAAGTGTTTGAGACCGAAACATATTGAGAAGCGACATAGCCTGTTTTGCCTCCATAACTGACCTTGTACCACGAACCGTATGTACTAATGTACGTGACGCTTGAGCCAGATGGGATTGTCAAGAGGACTGGGCTCCAAGTGGCTGCGCTGAGGCGAAGATTTAAGTTGGCGGTAGTGGTATAGGTCGAGGCGGCTTCGGTGACAGTCGATTGAATGCCGGAAGAATCCAGTTGGAACGGGACGACTGCTGCCCCGGATATTGTAAGTGAAGAACTAAGTAACAGCTTTAAACTCCATGACGATTTTGTTTCATTCAATGTTCAAACTCCTTTACTCATTAAACTGGTGACAAGGGCGGCGTATGAGAGTGCATCTAGGTTGTCCCTGTTTATTATATAAGTAAAAAGGAAAAAATGGAGGGAAATATATAATTCATTTACCTTTTTTCTTAAATAAAAAAGACGCCCGAGGCGTCTTGAGCAAATCAGTTTATACGATGCGTGGCATACCTTCATTATTAAAGGTTGCTGGAACGTCGATTTGTACAATGCGTGGTCTTTCTTCAGCATTTATAGTAATCGGTTCTTCGATTTTTACGATACGTGGTCTTTCTTCCGCAAAAGGTTTGAATGAACTTCCGAGTAAAAGGACTGCAGTTGTAATAAAGAAAAATCCAGCTAACTTTTTCATGTTTAATTCCTCCGTTGTATAATGATTTATATGGAAAAAAATTAATACCAATTTTGATCAAGCAACTTACATGTCATCTGAGGATTTTAAAAGCTGGTAGATGTCTTCAGACTGTTCTTTAACAGAATCGAATAAGTTCCCTGAGTAGGTCTCAGGTAAACTCGGTTCGAAAATAGTCACTTTATCAGAGTCGTTTATCATCAAAGTAGCTAAGATCGGAACTTTCACAGTCTGACTTAATAGGGTACTACAAAGTGGAGTACAAACTTTTTGTAGTTGCTCTAATGAGTTAGGTTGCCAACATACAGAGGCTTCAGGAAGAATATATAAAATGTGACCTTCGCTCAATAGCGTTTCACATTGTTTAGATAACAAATCGGAATCCTGTTCAACGTTGATAAATTGATAATCATGAAGTTGTGCTTCATAAGAAGTTTTGCTACTTCTTTTTAAAATTGACAACGATAATTCTGGACCTAAAATGTAAAGCTTTTTAAAGGAACGGTTTGCTTTTAACGTCTTTGAAATTAGTTTCGGAAGACGTTGGTAGTAATCGATTTGAAATGCGTTTACAATGAAGCCTTTAGTAGAAGATAATAACTGTGTCAAATTTTCTAAGCCTTCGAAATGATTTAAGTCATCTTTCGAATATGAATGGTCTACTACCGCAGACGGTTTAGAAGATTTCGACTTAAAGTAGATTTTCGGTTTAATATAATCTTCAGCGAGTAAAAAACTAAGTTTCCCCATGTATACCATCCACCTCCTACAAACTGTTCATCTTAATTGAAAAAAGTAGAACTAAAGTCCAAATCACTATTGATTGACTAGTTAAATCTTATCATGATTAATTGTGATGATGGATAAGTTTGGGTTGGGAAACTTTTGTTTAATATGCTTAATTAAGTTGAGGATTATAGGCTGAATTTCCTGAAAGTACTTCACATGAATAAATTATGAGTGAAGTTCGAAAATGGGGCAAAGGGGCTACTACTAATAATGGAGTACAACTATGGGAATTTAATTAGAGTAGAGCGCTTGCGAAAAAATATGAAACAATCCGTGTTAGCAAGAGGGATCTGTTCAATTTCTTATTTGAGCAAAATTGAAAATAATCAAACATCTGCTAGTGAGGAAGTCCTAGAACTTCTTTTCGAGCGTCTTGAAATTGAAGTACCCCTATATCATGACTTTAGTTACCAATCAGAAAAAGTTATTAAAGAAATAAGAGAGATTTTGAAAGAAGCAATCCTTACTCGAAAAGATCGTGACAAACAAGAGCAAGTCCAAAAATATATGAATCATCCTACGGTTAAACAATCCAAATCGGTGTATATGACTCTCATGGTCACATTGGCCCGTTTTGGAGTAATGCCAGGGGGGGATTCGAAATATGTAACGGAAGTAGGTTGGATTGAAGATCAACTTTCTGCTGATGATCGCATTCGATATTACACAGTGAAAGCACTTCAATATTTTCAGGAAAATGAAAAAGAACTATCATACAAATTAATCGAAGAAGTAACAAATAAATTACCTCATTCAGGAATACCTGATTGGGAGGCTGCAGATATTCGTTACATTACGGGCGCGTTATATTTCCGATTTACCGACAATATACAAGCTCTTGAAAATCTTCAAGCTTCATTAAAATATTTTCAAGAAAATTTTTGTTTGGAGCGAATGATAGAGTGTCATATGTTGATTGGACTAACTTATAAACGACGAAAACGATATGCAGATGCTCTCTCTTACAATCAAAAAGCTTTAAAAGTCGCCAATGCAACTGATTTAAGAAACTATTATGGAATGCTCTATAACAATATAGGAGAAATCTATTCGTTATTAGGAGAACAAGATAAGGCACTTACGTACTTCATGGAAAGTTTTGAATACAAAGTGGATATTAGAAGTAAGCTATTTAGTGTGTTATCACTGGTAGAGGTAAATGCAAAACAGGAAAATGAACAAGGTGTCTTAGATTGGTTAGAAACAGGCCACGAATTGATGCAACAACATGAAGCGGTCGAAGAATTCAATCAGCACTTTAATATCTATTGGAATCACTTTAAGGATAAGAACTCTCAAAAGCTTATGGAGAGCCTAAAAAGTGCCGTGACTTATTTTGAAGATCACGATGAGTACGTATACGCAAAAAAATATGCCCTTTGGTTAGCGAAAGAGCTAAGGGAGAATGGGAAATACAAGCAAGCAACAGACTATTACGAAAAAGTAATTTCAATCATGTCACAAGCAGAATGACGCTCGAAGAGAGCGTCATTTTTTATGGGATAAGTACTTCTTCGAGTCATTTTATGGTGTCGTGAAATAATGCACAGTCCACACTTGTTCTTGGACGAGGCGTTCGTCTTCTATATGACCGTTAAGGACCTGCTGTAATAGGTGAATCAAATGTTTTTGAAGATTCGCATCATGTGAACCACTATGCAAAATTTCCTCTTCGCTCGCAATAATGTAAAATCCACCAAGGCGTAATGGCACGTGCTTCCGAATCAAAGCAGCGGCAGATTGAAACTTCGCTTGCTCCCCCATGTGAGGTACGTCAATCTCAAAACGTCCCAATTGATTAAAATCTCCAATCTCTGAAAAAGGCGGGTCACGATGATCCAATGGCAAGTCCTCCGATCCTAGCAATCTCTTTATAATCAGTATATCTTGTTTTTGGCTTAAAACGTGTAAAAATAAATGGATAGGGTATCCTACATCCACGAAAATGCATCGGTTTCTTTCCTTTCTATATATTGTCAAAGGATTCCTTCCAAATTAGGCAAAAAAGAGTCAAAAATAACACGGTCGACATGACCGTGTTATTGCATGATGTGCTCTTTTGAGGTTGGTAGTTCACAGATGAATGTACTGCCCTCTCCATATATCGATTCGACATGGAGTTGACCCTCATGCGCTTTGGCAATTTCTTTACAAATTGCGAGACCGAGTCCGGTACCACCGATTTTTCGACGGTCCGAATTATCGACTCGATAAAATTTACCGAAGAGATGAGGGAGTGAGGCACTTGGTATTCCCATACCATGGTCTCTTACTTTCATCACGACCTCTTCATCTACGCGTTCGAGCGATACAAGGATATTCCCGCCATCTGGCGAATATTTGATGGCGTTACTTAATAGGTTGCCGAGCAATTGACGCATCCCTTCTAAGTCCGCATCAATAATGAAATCTTGTTCGGTATCGGTGTCGATGAACAGCTCATGTCGGTCCGTCGTTTCCTGATAAAACGCGACACTATCTGTGACGAGCTGATATAAGTCGACCGGTTCCCACTCGAACGCTTGTTTTCCAGACTCCATTTTTTGAAGATCTAAGAAATCGTTGACGAGATAGGAAAGGCGTTTCGCTTCATCGTGGATCGTCTTCAAATACAGTTCACGACGACTTTCCTTCAAATCACGTGACAGCATCAGCTCGGTAAATCCGTAAATCGAGGACAAAGGCGTCCGTAATTCATGCGAGACGGTCGAGACGAGTTCAGATTTCATCCGATCAATCTCCGTTTCGGCCGTGACGTCACGTAAGACGAGCATCGTTCCACGAAGTCTGCGGTCCCGATAGACGCTTTCAGCATAAAGTTGAATGAAGCAATCGCCTTGGTCGATTGAAATCGTCAGTCCGTCTTCCGGCGGGTCTTGTGTGAAGACGCGCTCGAAGTATCGGACAAACTGTTCATGCTGATCGACCCATTCCGCCAGCTGTTCGATATCGATATCGATGGCAGAGAGTTCTTCGTATCCTTTGTAGTCGAAGTGTAAATCATCAAACATGCGGATGAAGGCGCGATTGCCGACGACCGTATCATCTTCATAGTTCACATACAAAATGGCTTCCCGTACAGAGTTGATGAGTTGCGCTGTTTCTTTTCGATCCTGCTGCATCTGACGATAAAGCTGCATGCGGAGAAGTGAGATGGCGAGTTGGCTTGCGAATGCGTTCAACTCCGATTTTTCACTGGCATCGTACTGTTCGTCGTAACGAGCCAAGTAAAGACAGCCAATCAGACTATTATCCGATGGGTCCATGATAGGAATGACCGTCTCATAGATATAATATGGATACGTGTGTAACGCATCGACGACCCGCTTAGAAGTGGCGGCCGGTAACTTTGAAATCATGACTCGTTTAAGCAAAAGGGAATCTTTCTTTAGACTTTCTTGTTGATCTTCGGTCATCTCTTTCGGTACGACAGACGTGATTTCTCCGTCTTTGGTGAGTAAGAGGGCACCGAACTCAGATTTTGTAAGCAACACAATCTTTTCAATGACAGAAGAGTAATCGAATAGTGATTCTTTCGAGGCCAATACTTCAATCAACTCATTGCGATATTGAAGATTGATTTCGTTTAATTTCGATTCGTTCAATACGTTTTCGAGCTTTTCTTTCTTCGCTTTCAGTCTGCTGTTCTGGTCGGCCATCCGTTTGATGAGCGGGCGTCCGATTAATAAGATGGCACTGATGAACATGACGAGCCCAATCATCCAAATCCATCGGAGAGCAGTGAGTTCGAGAGTGGAGACATTCCCATCTCGAACGAACCAGGCCCCAATCAAGGTCAAAACCAGACTGAATCCACAGACACTATATAAAATACTGAGTATTTGACGACTGTTCAATTGTTCAATCCACTTGCTGATCATTCGTTCTACTTCCTTCCTTGAACATAAAAAACGATAGGTCATCTTTTCCTTGCCCTGAATTCTATGAGACCGGGAAGGGAAAATGAAACAATTTGCTTATACGAAGTGTTTAAAATCATATACACATAATGCGATTTACCCAAAATACATGAAATGTACACGTGTCAACCTGCTTTGCGTTGACATTGTTTGATGAAGTGATTATTTTGAAGTTAAGATAAAAAGGAGTGTGAGTCTATGCTATCGATTGAACCTTCTGCTTTGACTGAACGAGACACATATAAATTTTTGATTGGCAGTATTGTTCCAAGACCGATTGCGTTTGTCACAACACAACATGGGGACGTGATTAATGCCGCCCCGTTTAGCTACTTCAATGTAGTCGCATCCAATCCTCCTCTCGTCTCCGTCTCGGTTCAACGAAAAGACGGCGTGATGAAAGATACGGCGCGTAACGCACTCCGTACGAATGAACTGGTGATTCATGTCGTAGATGAGACGAACGTCATTAACGTGAACGAGACGGCCGCCAACCTCGCGGCAGATGAGAGTGAGCTGTCGCGTACGGATTTTACGCTTCAACCGAGTGATATGATTTCGACGCCAGGGGTCAAAGAAGCAAAAATCCGTTTTGAATGTGTGCTCCATCATCACTTGCCGATCGAACATGACGGAAAAACGACTGCCGATCTATTGATTGCACGAATTGTCCGTTTTCATATTGATCGAGAGTTATACAGTCAAGGACGCATCGATGCCAAACGGCTAGCGCCTGTCAGTCGGATGGCCGGCAATGGTTATGCGACCCTTGGAGAACTATTTGATGTGAAGCGCCCAGAATAATCGATAAACGTGCCCGTTTTTTCTAAAGAACGGGCACGTTTTTTGGGTAAAGAAATAGGAAGCGCATTTGGGTGCGGTATTTCTTTCTTTCCGATACTCGCTTGTGTCACAATAAAGTCAGAACATTCTAACTTTCAGTCATCCTAGATCAGAGAAAAAGGGGAGTCCGTCATGTACCGTCCAACTGTCCAATCGATTATTACCGCTATCGAAACCGTGATTGTCGGAAAAGAAGAAGTCATCGCAAAAAGTCTCACTGCCTTGCTGGCGGGTGGACATGTATTACTTGAAGACGTACCAGGAGTCGGGAAGACGATGCTCGTTCGTACGTTCAGTCGAGCGATTGACTTAGATTTTAAGCGCATCCAATTCACGCCGGACATGCTACCATCCGACTTGACCGGAATTTCGATGTATAACCAAAAAACGAGAGAATTTGAATATCGACCAGGTCCGCTCATGGGTAACATCATTTTAGCGGATGAAATCAACCGGACCTCACCGAAAACGCAATCGGCTCTTCTCGAGGCAATGGCTGAGCGAAGTGTGACAGTGGACGGGGAGTTGAAAGTGTTACCGTCACCTTTCTTCGTCATGGCGACACAAAACCCGATTGAGCATGAAGGGACGTATCCGTTACCGGAAGCACAGTTGGATCGCTTCTTACTTAAAATCGAGATGGGCTATCCGACGTTCAATGAAGAGATTGCGTTGTTGTCACGTTTTGAAAAAGAAGAGCCGCTCGAGGCGCTTCAGAGCGTGATCACGAAGCAAGAAGTCGAACTGATGCAACGTGAAGTGAGAGACGTACATGTGTCGAGTGCGGTCAAGCAGTACATCGTGCGACTGGTACATGAGTCGCGAAAAGATCCGCATACGTATTTAGGCGGGAGTCCGCGAGCCACACTTGCGTTGATGAAAGCAGCACAGGCATGGGCGTATATCCATAATCGTGATTTCGTCTTGCCGGATGATGTGAAGGCGATGGCGACGAGCGTGCTCGGACATCGCGTCCTTTTGACAGCGGAAGCGCGATATAAAGGAAAGTCACCAAATCAGTTGATTCAAGATTGGCTGGATACGTTACCTGTCCCGATGGATCGTGAGGTCAATGAAGTATGAAAAACTGGATGAAGCTGTTCGTTGTATGGGCGGCGGCATTCGGATTGTATGCATTTGCCCGCATCGAAGGCAGTATCGTCGCCTCAACATTATGGTGGTCGTTCGTCGTGTTGACCGTCTACTGGACGCTCTTTATGATTTATCCGGTCACGGCGGCAAACGTATTGCGTCGTGTGACGACGAAGCGACTTGTCTCTGGACAAACGATGGACGTCGAGTTACGAATTGAACGGAAGTATCCCTTCTTAATTGGGATGGTCACGTTAGAGGAACGATTGCCACAACGTTTGACGGATGAAGACAAGACGATTGTCGTTCCGGTTGACCGTTTTTTCCGGCAGGCAGAAGTCGTCCAGTATGAGGTCGGGGCGATCAAGCGTGGGATTCATGTCTTTGACCGCACCGTGCTCCATGTACGCGATGTGTTCGGTTTGTTCGACCGGAAGCGGACGTTGCGACTCGAAACGGTCGTCGAGGTGTCGCCTGCCGAATTGCCGTTTGATTTACCTCGAGACGAACATGTCGGCGGTCGTGGGGAACAATATCGTCAAATGCGGACGTATACCGAAGTGGCCAATACGACCAGCGGAGTTCGGGAGTATGCGGCAGGGGACCGAATCGGACGGATTGATTGGAAGGCATCCGCACGTCGAGGGAACTTGATGACCAAGACGTTTGACCAGGAACAAGAGAAGAAGCTCTCACTCGTATTCGTGCCTGCCGTCTCTGCCGGGTATGAAGAGGCGTTTGAACGTTCCCTTTCCTTACTCGTTGGGGCGATTCGTCAGTTAGAACGAAAAAATCTGCCGTTTGAACTTTACGTCATCGAAGAGCAGGTGCGACTGTTCCATCTTCCCGACCAGAGTGCGGAAGTCGGCCATTACTTGTTGACCGCCACGCCAGAAGCCGAGGGGCGTCTCGTCGAACGAGTGAAGCAAAATCTGCCTCAACAAACTGGAGATTTGATTTTGATCAGTCCGTTTGAAACGACGTCCATTCGAGAGTTGATGCACGAGACACAAGGTAGCTATCATCTCTACACGGCAGTAAATGAGGTGACGGTATGAAGACATGGGTAACCCGAATCGTCTATACGGCGCTTGCCGCCTATTTGTTGTCGTTCTGGATTGAGCCGATTGTCGGAAGTACGACGTTCGATGTGACGTGGCCGTTTTACTTCCTGCTTATCGTGCCGATGTTTGCCAGTCTTCTGCCGTGGGCTGCTTTCCTTGGGATCTCGCTTCTTCATTTCCTCGTCATCTTGTATGTCTATCATGGCAGTATTCTGGACTGGTTTGGGCTATGGATGGAAGATTTGATGGGTGTCATGAGCGGTGAGCTGCCGAATGAAGCAATTTTCTTCTCTGCCATGGCGCTGATTGGCTTGCTGTTCGCCGTGCTCGTCGGACGAACCTATCCGAGTTACAGTTTTGCACTTGGGATGATTGTCTCGACACTTGGGGTTATGGCTTATTTTGATACGTGGACGTTGTATGACGGGGAAGGCAATATCCTGTATGCCATCGTCACATCGCTCCTCTTATTATTTGTCACCGATTTGGCGAAACGACCGAGTCAATCGCTCGTCCGATTCGTCAGTATCGGACTACTCCTCAGTGTCGTCGTGGCTCTCGCAAACGCTTCGCCAACGCTTGAAGGCGATTGGTCTGACCGGATCACTACGAGTTTCCGGAATGCGACGACGGAAGGAGATGGGAGTGGCCCAGGCCGAGTTGGGTATGGAGTGAACGACGAATCGCTAGGTGGTCCGTTTGAACAGGACGACGGCATCGTCTTCATCGCTCGCGGCGTGCCGGCCCGCTATTGGCGCATCGAATCCAAGGCGATTTATACGGGGAAAGGTTGGGTTGAGGCACCGGTCCTTGACTCGAACTACAATCGTGGTCAGTTGGTGGACTCGGAAGTGGATACGACACCGGAACAGGCATTATTACGTTTTGAGCGCCGACAACCGTTCGTTCCTTATGGTGGAGAATATCCGCAAGCCATCGAAACGGAGTCCGGTACCGAATTTCGAGTTGGTGACATCGAGCGGGCGTTCCCGAACGAGACGATTACGATGCAACCGTCCGGAAAGATTGTATTTGAAAATGAGGAACAATCGACTCCGCGGACGATCCAACTTCGTTATAGTGTCCCGGCTTTCTCTGAAGAACAGCTTGCATTAAATGAAGAAATCACGTCGCTCACGGAAGAAGAGCAACAGGTCTATTTACAGCTACCGGAATCGTTGCCAGAGCGTGTACGAAATTTAGCCGCTGACATTACGGCGGAGAGTGAGACACCGAACGAGAAGGCGGAAGCGGTAGAAGCGTATTTCCGAAATGGAGAATTTCAATACGATACCGAAAATGTGGCACAACCGGAGGGGGACACGGATTATGTTGACCAGTTCCTGTTCGACACACAAATCGGGTATTGCGATAACTTCTCGACGTCAGCTGCCGTGTTGTTGCGTGCGAACGGCATACCGACGCGTTGGGTAAAAGGGTTTACGATGGGTGACACACGAGGGGTCGTTCAAGGTGAAGAAGAATATACGATTCGAAATCGTCACGCCCACTCGTGGGTCGAGTATTTCATTGAAGGCGCGGGCTGGGTCCCGTTAGAAGCGACCATCAGTTTCTCGGACGCCAACTTATTGCAGATGGAACGAGAGACGGATACGGAAGACACGACACCGGCTGCGAACGATCCCCAAGCAAATCAGGACAATGATACGCAAAACCGTCCGCAAGAAGATTTGTTGATCGATGACGTGACGACAGGTGATGTTCAAGAGGAGGCACGCAACATGCCCGTGTGGGGATGGGTTGTCATTCTCTTCCTCGTGGCGGTCCTCGTTTGGAACCGGAAAATCATCGCGCGTCAAATCATGTATGTCTGGTGGATGAGTCGTCCGCTCACGGATGGGCGCCTCGTCTCGATGCACCGCTATTTGATGAAACGACTGCGTGCGAACGGATTCAAAATTGAGGGACGTACGCCTTCGGAACTCGCCAAAGAGGTCGACGCCTACTATGAAACGAATGATATGACCCGTCTGACGGCTTTGTTTGAGCAAGCTATTTATGCGGAACAAGAGCCGAATTCAAAATATAAAGAATATTGGAAAATCATGATTCGTCGAATTATGAGTTGAAGTGACGGGATGCATCAAGTAAGATAGACGCATTAGTTAGATAATTGAACATGGCATTCCTTCGTATATACTCGTGAATTGGCGCGAGAGTCTCTACCGGACCACCGTAAATGGACCGACTATGAAGGAGCACGTTTCGTATACAAAGAAAAGGGCGTGCTTCTTCTTCGGTTTGGGTTAATCTGGGGAGAGGCGCGTCCTTTTTTTTGAGGAGAAGGCAGAAAGGTGGAGATTTCGTGAAAGTAGAACAAGAAATGATTTTGGTGCTTGATTTTGGTGGTCAGTATAACCAGTTGATCACACGTCGTGTCCGTGACCTTGGCGTATACAGCGAGTTGCATTCACATAAGATGACGGCAGCGGAGATTCGCGAATTGAACCCGATCGGCATCATCTTCTCGGGTGGACCGAACAGCGTATACGCGGAAGGTGCATATCGTTGTGATCCAGAGATCTTTGAACTGGGTATTCCAATCTTCGGGATCTGCTACGGGATGCAACTCATGACGCATCACTTCGGTGGTCGTGTGGAACGTGCCGCTCATCGTGAATACGGAAAAGCGACATTGTTCTCAACGCCGGAAGCATCAGCGATTTATAACGGGCTTCCAGTCGAGCATACAGTATGGATGAGCCACGGTGACCTCGTCATGGAAGCGCCGGAAGGATTTATCGTCGATGGAACGAACCCGTCTTGCCCGGTCGCTTCAATCAAAAACGATGAGTTGAAAATGTACGGTGTCCAATACCATCCAGAGGTTCGTCACTCGGAGTATGGAAACGACATCTTGAAAAACTTCATCTATGAAGTATGTGGTGCCAAAGGCGAATGGTCGATGGAAAACTTTATCGACCTCGAAGTGGAGAAAATCCGTGAAATCGTTGGCGATAAGCAAGTTCTTTGTGCGCTTTCGGGCGGTGTCGACTCTTCTGTCGTGGCCGCACTCGTTCATCGCGCAATCGGTGACCAGTTGACGTGTATGTTTGTAGACCATGGTCTCCTTCGTAAAGGGGAAGCGGATAGCGTCATGAAGACGTTCGCGGACGGATTCAACATGAAGGTCATTAAAATCGATGCACAAGAACGTTTCTTGACGAAACTGGCTGGTGTCTCGGACCCTGAGCAAAAACGTAAGATCATCGGAAACGAGTTCATCTACGTATTTGATGAAGAAGCATCGAAACTCGTCGATATGGACTTCCTCGCACAGGGGACGCTCTACACAGACATCATCGAGAGTGGGACAGACACAGCACAAACAATCAAATCACACCATAACGTCGGTGGATTGCCAGAAGATATGAACTTCACGTTGATCGAACCGCTCAACACGCTCTTTAAAGACGAGGTCCGTGCACTCGGTACAGAACTCGGTCTTCCTGACTATATCGTTTGGCGCCAACCGTTCCCAGGTCCAGGCCTTGGAATTCGTGTCCTCGGTGAAATCACGGAAGAGAAGTTAGAGATCGTGCGTGAATCCGATGCGATTCTACGTGAAGAAGTGAAGAAAGCTGGACTTGAACGCGACATCTGGCAATACTTCACGGTGCTCACGCCGATTCGCTCGGTCGGAGTCATGGGTGACGAGCGTACGTACGACTATGCTGTCGGTGTCCGTGCGGTCACTTCAATCGATGGCATGACGTCCGATTGGGCACGTATTCCATGGGATGTGCTTGAGAAGATCTCTGTCCGGATTGTAAACGAAGTCAGCCACGTTAACCGTGTGCTGTATGACATTACGTCTAAGCCACCTGCAACAATTGAATGGGAATAAGCTGAACAGAGGGGATATCCCCTCTGTTTTGTCTTAAAACCGAACATTCACGTTTTTTATCGATGTAAAATCCGTGAATTTAGTTGACATTCTATTTTCACGCTGATACGATAAGAACGTTCTTATTATAACCGAACAATTATAAAATATTTTGCCGTATAATGTCGGGGATATGGCCCGAGAGTCTCTACGAAATCACCTTAAATGATTTCACTACGGCGAGACATAGATGAGGGTGTATGCCCTCGTATGTTTCGCGTGGGGTCCTCGGTCATTTGCCGGGGACCCTTTCTCGTTTTACGGCGAGCACAAGGAGGAAAACAAATGAGCACACAGCTCAAGCAAGAACAGCAACAACCATCAACAACGAGTCGGATCGATCGTTACTTCCAACTCACAGCACTCGGGACGAGTGTCCGCACGGAACTGATCGCAGGATTTACAACTTTCCTCGCGATGGCGTACATTCTTTTCGTTAACCCGAACATTCTTGGGGCAGCGGGTATGGATACAGGAGCGGTCTTCGTGGCGACAGGTCTTGTCGCGGTAGTCGGTTCATTGACGATGGGACTTCTCGCGAACTACCCAATTGCGATTGCGCCAGGCATGGGCCTTAACGCGTTCTTCGCATATAGCGTCGTCATCGGGATGGGTATTTCTTGGCAAACGGCTTTGTCAGGTGTACTTGTATCAGGTCTCTTCTTTATCGTATTGACGTTATCAGGAATTCGCGAAACGATTGTTAATGCGATTCCGGCTCCGCTGAAAATGGCGGTTGCTGCAGGGATTGGTTTCTTCATCGCTTTCATCGGTTTGAAAAACGCAGGCATTGTTGTCGCAAATGAAGCAACACTCGTCAGTCTTGGTTCGCTCGGAACGGGCACAACGCTTCTCGCGGTATTCGGTCTCGTGGTCAGTGCCTTGCTCATGGCGCGCGATGTAAAAGGTGGTATTTTCATCGGGATGTTATTGACGGCGATTGTCGGGATGATCTTCGGTCTCGTGCCAACTCCGACAGCAATCTCAGACGTTGTATCCATGCCGCCGAGTATGTCATCTACATTCGGTCAAGCCTTCATCAACTTCGGTGATGTCTTCACGCTTCAAATGCTCGTTGTCATCTTGACGTTCTTCTTCATCGATTTCTTTGATACAGCAGGAACGCTCGTCGCGGTAGCGCGTCAAGCGGGCATCATGAAAGAAAACAAAGTGCCGCGTGCAAGTAAGGCGTTGTTAGCTGACTCGACAGCGACGGTGGCAGGTGCAATCTTCGGAACATCTACAGCGACTTCATACGTTGAATCGTCAGCGGGTGTCGCTGCTGGTGGACGAACAGGGTTAACTGCTGTTTTCGCAGGATTGTTCTTCGGGTTAGCGTTGTTCTTCTCGCCTCTCTTGGCAGTTGTTACGGCGCCAGTCACGGCTCCGGCACTCATCATCGTTGGAGTGCTCATGGCTTCGGCTCTTCTTGATATCGATTGGAAAAAGATCGAGATTGCAGTTCCTGCATTCTTGACGATTATCATGATGCCACTTACATCATCAATCGCAACGGGAATTGGGCTTGGGTTTATCCTTTACCCACTCATGATGATTGCAAAAGGGAAGACGAAAGAGATTCATCCGATCATGTATGGGATGTTGGTCATCTTCTTGGCATACTTTATGTTCTTGCCACACGCATAAGTTCATTTGAAAAGCCGGCTCTGTTATTACGAGTCGGCTTTTTTGTATGCAGTATTTTCAGGAAGGAATGGATCGTACATCGTGATCGCGTGATTTTCTGTGATGAACTCATTTCGAAGATGTGTGCCATTCATTGAAGTGACTTCTCTAAATATCTGGTTATGTCGTATCGTTCCACCCCACCATTCCCGGGTGAAATGATGGTTTTCTTCATATATACGATACTGTTCTTTATTCGGGATGTTCGAGCGCCATTCCCCGACGAGATGATCTCCCTCTATATATAGAAGGAGTTGATACGTTTGTGCTGTCTGGTTTGTGATTTGTAAGTCGAGATAATTATAAGAACATGTCGCGCCACTCCCGAAAGGTTGATCCCGTCGGTAATCTGGGAACACATCGTAGCTGTGACGATAACGTTCGGTTACGGTCAAGGGGCTATGTAAGGTGATCCAATAGATTAGATTCGACAGTTGGCATAGACCACCACCGATTCCTGAAGTGACTTTTCCGTAATGAAGAATCATTCCGTCGACGTATCCTTTACGTTTCGTCGGCTTGCCGATCATCTTCCAATAAGAGAGGACGTCGTTTGGAGTCAGGATAGAGCCGTTCAGTTTGGCAATTGCAATCTTCAGATTGGTAACCTTGTTATGCTGAACTTCCATATCGACATCTCGGAGTTGGCGATATAGAGGAGTGCGGTGTGTATGGATCAGATATGGCATCGGGTCAGTATTTCGTTTTGAAACATATTTTCGTTTATCCGTCATCCATTCAAGTCGTCTCTTTAACGTATATACTTGGGTACCGGACCATATTCTGAGCGGTGAACGTTTCTTAGGACGCTGTAGATCAGATTGCATCATGAAGGGCTCCTTAAAGGTTTATAGTCGTTATTAGATATAGCTGTATTCTTTAGAGTGATTTATTCTTCCTTCAAGGAGTTGGGATTCGAACTTTGGATGATGTAGAAAAAGATTTAAAAGTTTTTTTAGGATAATGCTTGCAAGATTAAAAAGCAGGTGATATAGTTATCTCTGTTGCCAGCGACAAACGTTGAATAAACAAAAAAGTTGTTGACATCAAAAAGAATTAAATGTTATTATCATTTAGTCGCCAAGAGCGGCAGACGAACTTTGAAAACTGAACGATGAGGCAAAAATAAGTTTTACCATTTTTGAATGAAGCGCAAGCTTCGTC